>NZ_JBSXOH010000083.1:0-187870 GCF_056859355.1 Cyclobacterium sp. L-R | reverse complement strand
AAACCTACCCAACGCCTCACCAAATTGCACTTTACCGTAGTCGAATTGTACTGCTGATCAGAAGACAAACACACAAAATAACCACGAATAATTTAGTTTATCTTTACTTGGTCAAATTTTATCGAATTTTCCAACAAGCCCTAAGTAGGTATAGTAGACCCCATATAGGTGATAATTACGATTACCTATATGGGGTAATTATTCCGTTCTGAGAAAATTTAAAGGGAAACCAAACCGATCTGATTTGGAGTTAATTTTAAATCCGTGTTTAAGGTACCAATTAATGTTTTTCCCTAGCGTAGTTTCCAAATACACTGGACGCTTGAGGGTTTTGGAATAGAACAAGACATGTTTTAAAAGTTGGGTTCCAAGCCCATTCCCTTGAACTTTTGGATCTACACCAATGTACCAAAGATAAGTGAAAGGTGACTTGGGGTAATGTTTTTTGATAAATGATTCTCTAGCGAGGGTTTTGGGTATATTGGTCCAGCCAATAGTGTTAAGAATTAGTTTTAAGTCTGAAATAATCCCTTTCCAGGTAAATTTTTTCTGGTCCTGAAACTGTTTCATTGCAACAGCTTTTAAATCGGTTGAAATAAATACTTCTCCGCTTTCAATGCATCTCTCGAAAGAGTATTCTATTAAAAATCGGATGCTTTTTTCTTCTTTTCCAGCGATGTAATTCACACTTTTGTTTTCTTTAAATGCCTGCCAAAGAATAGAAACCACTAGCTCCCTGTCATTTTGATTTGCTTTTCTTATCATCATAATGGATTGGGGATTAAAGGTTTTTTTGATTAATCATAACAACTAAAAGTGAAAACTGCTGGGTGTCAAAAGAAACCAAATCATAATATTGACCATTAACCAAGAAGTTGGTTGAATGGTTGAGTGTAAACCCATTCCTAAATATAACTAAAACTGACCTGGTTTGAAAAAAAAAATAGAAACGCTTTTTTCCTGATAGATAAGTAGTTAGGCGAGAATGGGGTATGTGTGAAGCTTGGTGATCGCTTAATTTTTATCTCAAGACCTTATGGTATACTTTGAACCCGAAATATGCAATAGACATTCTATTACGTGCTGAAATCGCTTTAAAATCAGCCACTTCGTTGCTGTTTTCAATTTCACCAAAGCGGTGCTATGCTAAAATCTCCAAATAGTCTGATTTTTTTGCGATTGCAACACTTCCCGTAAACACGGGACAGGCATCACCCCTGACCTTGTCAGGGCGGAGAAATCCTATTACATAATCCGGGTTGAATAATCTATCAGCAAGGGTGGTACAATATCTTATTTCGAAACATTAGTTCAAGTAAACAGTTGTTTTATAGGGTGGAGGCGGACCATTAAAGCCCTATTAATATGAAATTCTTCTTTTGTACCATAATTTTATTTGTTTCAATGAACTCGATAGAAATATATGATTTCAATCAAAAGTCAGATGTCCAGGGCTGGACAATTGTAGACGATGTGGTAATGGGAGGTCAATCCTCTGGTACTTTTACATTGAATGAAAATGGTCATGGGGTATTCAAGGGCCGAATATCTTTGGACAATAATGGAGGGTTTTCCTCTGTGCGCTACAGGTTTCAGAAATTAGCAGTAAAGGAATTTTCCAGAGTTATTATTAAGCTTCATGGAGATGGGAAAGATTTTCAATTCAGGATAAAAGCCAAATCTCAGGATTACTTCTCCTACATTGCCCCTTTTTCAACTACAGGTGAATGGCAGGAAATTACCATCCTGCTAGAAGACATGTATCCTTCCTTTCGTGGACGGAGACTTGATCAGGCAAATTTTCACGAGGATTTTTTCGAAGAGATTACTTTTTTAATAGGGAATAAAAAGGACGAAAGTTTCGAGCTTTTGTTAGATCGTATTGTTCTAAAATAATAGCAGTCATTAATCGCCTTATGGATGTCTATTTTATAACAAAAAGGACATAATTAAGCCAAATTATTCAAGAGTTCTAGTTATTGTGAGTTAATTTCTAATTGGATTCATTCTTCATTGGGTAGAAAGTTCGAAAGCCTATCATCGTTTACAATCAACTGTTGGAATTTTTTAAAGAAGGTTTGACTTTTTTTCATAACTTAAAATGATTTAATAATTATATAGCGCTTATTAGGAATAATAGTTCCTTTCTGCTTTAAAAAAATCATTTTAACGTAATAGATAAACCAGGTATAGCTATTACCCTATGCTTGGAACACTGTACTTAATTTACCTTATGAAAAAACTATTTAAACCTTGTCAAATTTTCTTTATAGCTATTATTATTGTGTTTGTGACACCCTCTTTTGGACAAGACAATAAAGCGACAAAAGGGCCTGTTTTTGATGATTTTGGGCCTGTGTACTCCTTTGAAAGTTTAGATTTCCTTCCTGATTCCACCCAACAGTTAAAGGCAGTTTTTGACATTGATGACAAGCAGACCGATCCAAATCGAAGCAATGGTATTATTTCTAGTTTGCATAGGTATTATAACATGCATGTGCGGTCTGGTATCCCAAAAGAAAATATTCATCTGGCTTTTGTACTTCACGGAAATTCCACAAAAGATGCATTGAAGTCTTCTGCATACAAAGAGAAATTCGACGTAGACAATCCCAATATAGAATTGATCAAATCGCTTTCTGAAATGGGTGTTGGTGTGTATATATGTGGTCAATCAATGAAGTCTAGGGGTTATGATCAGGAGGATTTAATACCTGAAGTAAAAGTAGCCCTCTCAGCAATGACAGTTTTAACTGTTTATCAAATGAATAATTTTGCCTTAATAAAATTTTAATCCCCGATTATTTATTTGATGCTTAGTGTTTTAAGTTAGTCTTAATTGATTAGAACTGATAAAGTTTTAGTACTTATTAATTGATGTGTTTAAGACTTGTTACAATCATCTATTCCCCATTTGTCCAGACTTCTTAAAATGGTTTCTAGGGATTTTCCTCGATCGCTAAGACAGTATTCTACTTTTGGGGGTACTATAGGAAAAACTTTTCTAGTGATTAGGCCGTCCTTTTCTAATTCCCTAACTGTTTGCGTAAACATTTTATTGGAAATTCCAGGTACTTTCTTCTGTAATATTCCCGAACGCAATGGCTCTTCCAAAAGGTGAAACAAAACCATAGGTTTCCATTTTGTTCCTATTAAATCCATGGTATAGTTCAAAGGACAATAATTTTTTTTCTCCATTTATTTTTGTATTCGATTGGTATTTAATAAAATACCCCTTTTGGTAAGTAGGTTACCAAATCGTAGGTTATTGCTAATTGGGTAAATATATGTCAATTTTGAAAAAAAATAAATGATATGACAGTATTTAAAAATTATCCTAAATCCTTCTCACATATAGGGATAACGGTTCCGAAAATTCAAGAGGCGGTAAAATTCTATTCAGAAGTAATGGGTTGGTATGTAATTATGGCCCCTTCAACAGTGAAAAAAGAAAAGGAAACGGCCATCGGGCAGATGTGTATTGATGTTTTTGGGGAGAACTGGGAAGAATTTGAAATTGCCCACCTGTCTACCTCCGATGGGATTGGAGTTGAATTGTTTTCCTTTCCCCATGGAGTTAAGGAAGCGCCTGAATTTAATCCTTTTAATACTGGACTTTTCCATTTTTGTATACAGGATCCAAATATTGAGGCTTTAATAGAAAAAATAATAGCCTATGGAGGCAAGCAGAGGATGCCTATTAGGGAATATTATCCTAATGAGAAACCTTATAAAATGTGTTATGTAGAAGATCCTTTTGGAATTGTTTTTGAAATTTATACGCACAGCTATGATTTGACCTATTCCTCAGGCGCTTATCAAAAATAAAATATACAGCCTTTATGAATTAAACCCTTACCTAAGTACAAGCGGGTTTGATTTTAATTTTGTTTATGGTAAAGTTTTAAATTTTATGTGAATTGATAAAGGTTTTGAGACATTTGTGGCAAAAGTAAGTATTGGTTTGATGAAAATCTGAGATACAAGAATTAAAACTTTTTTATCTCTTCGTTGTTTTATTTTAGAATAAAGAAAGTGTTTAAAATGATCTGATGAATAAATCAGTCGTTTTTAAGGCAAAATAGTACAATTTAGCCTTGTGCATGTGTTATATGGTTGTTTTTAAGTTTACTGCGATATAATTTCAACACTAAATAACATACTGTTTAGCCTCTGGTTTTTATTTAGTTTTCAAATGTATTCGTTTAGCATAAAATATAATTTGTTTTAAAAGTTATATAATAGGGGTAGAATTTATGATTTCTATTACCTTCCTGTTTTGGAAGGATTGGTTTGGGATTCAACTGAGCCTAGTAGTCTATAAATTTAAAGGATAATGGAAAATGGCTTTGGTAATATTGGATTGAATGATCTTAAATCATTGCAACTTTTAGATACGTTGCCTGAAAAGGAATACGATGACATTTCCAGTTTGGCAGCTTTAATTTGTAATACTCCTTTTTCTCTTATTTCTCTACTTACAGATACCCGACAGTTTTTTAAATCACGACATGGATTATCGATTTCTGAGACCCCTTTAGAGCATTCATTTTGTGTTTATGCTGTAAATGAACCTGATAATATACTTGTTGTAGAGGATGTTCGAAAAGATGAACGATTTAAGAACAATCCTTTGGTAAAATGTGAACCTGAGATTGTCTTCTATGCTGGAATGCCTCTAGTAAGTACACAAGGGAATGCCTTGGGCACCCTTTGTGTCTTGGATAAGAAGCCTAGGAAATTGGAACCCAAACAATTAGAAGCCTTAAAATCTCTGGCCAATCAAGTGGTTCATCTTTTTGAGCTTAGGAAAAACCGCATGGAGCTTAAGGCAATAGGTGATAATCTTTCTCTGGAGACATTGCGTCTAAATAATATTATGAATGCCACACGAGTAGGGACTTGGGAGTGGGATATTCCTAGTGGAAAGGTTACCATAAATGAACGATGGGCAGAAATGTTGGGCTATACTCTAGAGGAACTTGAGCCTTTTAGTTTTGATAGTTTTCAAACGCTTTTATATCCTAAGGATGCTGAGGCAATAAATGAAAATGTGAGAGCATGTTTAGAGAGAAAAAGTGATTTTTACGAAGGTGAATTTCGCTTTTTGCACAAGAAGGGTTTTATAGTTTGGATTCATGATTTAGGGAAAGTTGTGAATTGGGCAGCAGATGGTCAACCGCTACTTATGGCAGGAACACATACGGATATCACTGAACGGAAAAATACTGAAATACAGTTTAAAACCATAAGCGATAATATTCCAGGAGCGGTATTTCGTTATAAGCGCCATGCCGATGGCAAAGATGAGGTGCAATTGCTAAGCAATGGCGCCAAAAACCTTTGGGGCTTCTCTGCCCAAGAGGTTATGGAGAACAATAATTTAATTTGGAAAAGATTTGAAAAGAAAGAGTTAGAAGCATTTCTTCTAACTATACAAAAATCAGCCGAGAATTTAAGCTTTTGGGAGCACGAGTGGCCCTATTATCACCCTGATGGCACCACACGCTGGCAAAAAGGAAAAGGGAGTCCTTTCCGTTTGGAAAACGGTAGTACCATCTGGGACACAGTCATTCTTGATATTACTTCTCAAAAACAAAACGAACTGAAGATAGAAAAAAGTGAAAAGAGATTTAAAAGTCTGGTTCAAGAAGGCTCAGATCTAATCGGTATCCTTGATTCTAAAGCCAACTACCTATATGTAAGTCCAACCTCTACTACCGTATTGGACATTCCACCAGAAGACTTTATTGGAAAAAATGCATTAGAATTCATTCACCCTGATGATAAAGAAGCTGTTTATGCTAGCATTGTACGTATAAAACATGCAAAACAACTTACTATTAAACCTTTTAGGTTTAAACATGGGGATGGTTCATGGAGATGGGTAGAAACCATTATCACCAATCTTTTGGATGATTCAGATGTAGGTGGTCTTGTGGCCAATTCAAGGGATATAACCGAACGAATCCTTACCGAGGAAAAACTAAAAAAGAGCGAGGCCTACTTTCGTAGTTTGTACGAGTCCCAAACGAACTATGTGATTCGAACCGATATGAATGGAGATTACACTTATGTAAATAAAAAATTTGTTGAAGAATTTGGTTGGATATATGCAGGGGGAGAAATTTTGGGTGAAAATAGCATGTCGTCCATATCGGAATACCATCATCAAAAAGTGAAAAAGATCGTAAGTGAATGCATTTCCGAGCCTGGAAAGGTATTTAAAATTGAAATCGACAAGCTTGCTGTGAATGGTAAAACTGCTACTACCTTATGGGATTTTGTATGTATTGTAGATGCAGATGGAAAGCCATCTGAAATGCAATCTTTGGGCTTGGATATTACAGATCGTGTTAAATTCGAGAGAGCCCTTAAAGAGTCCGAACAGCGTTATTCTGATTTATTTCACCTAAGTCCACAACCAATGTGGGTTTATGATGTAGACACATTGAAGTTTTTGGATGTAAATGAAGCAGCTATAAAACATTATGGATATACTTGCAGGGAGTTTTTGAACATGACTTTAAGAGATATAAGGCCAAAATCTGAAATACCTAAACTCGAACAGGCTGTAAATAATTCAAAATCTTTGGCGAAGAGCTATTCACGAGGTGAGTATTTGCATAAAAAGAAAAACGGCAATGAAATTATTGTTGATATTCAAAGTAATATTGTGTCGTACCAAGGTAAGAAGGCTGAGGTAATATTAGCGACGGACATTACTGAACGCTATAAGCATATCCAAGCCATAGAAAAGCAAAATGAAAAGCTCAAAAAGATTGCTTGGATGCAATCACACTGGGTTCGTGCTCCTTTAGTTAGGATTATGGGTTTAGTGGATTTGATAAAATCTGAGGGTAAGCTTTTGGGTGAGGAGGAAAAAGACCAACTCTTAACACATATTATAGATTCAGCTTATGAATTAGATGAAGTTATTAGGAAAATTGTTCGTACTAGCCAAGAAACGCTTTGATTGCTACAAATGCCAGTATTTTAAAATAGGATTTACCTTATTTATGTAGTCCTTCAATATTTATTGTTAATAGAAACCGACAATTCGCTTATGGCACCTAACAAACCTTCAGTAAAATGGCAAAAGGGCGCATTGATTGGCCATCTGATAGCTCCTAAGGGTGAAAAGCCGTAGGGGGTATCAGATATGTTTGGTTAGCAAAAATAATAAAGAAGTATTTTAACTTTGAGCTTACCTGTAAAATTCCTGATTTTCCTTTGTGACAATATCAATTGGCATATAATAAACCTTTTCTACAGGAAGGTTTAGGGCAAGAGAATGGTACAAACTCATGATTCCTTTATACCCCTGTTCTTCAGGTTTATGGCAAATTAAAAAATTAATAGTGCCTTTTTGAAGGTGCTTTTGGTTTTCCTTAAGAAAATCAAACCCTACAAGCAGGATATTGCTTAGCTCTCTTTTCTCTAAGTATTCTGCCACTGCAAATACCCTGGAATTGGTGACAAATATTGCTTCAATATCCGGATTTTTTATGAAAGCTTTGTGCAAGTTAAGTTCTACTGACTCCTGATCTATATCCTGAATATTTAGATTAATGCAGTTAGCTTTATTCGGTGGTTGGGTGAAAAACGTTTTAAACCCTGCTTCAATCTGGATTAGGTTAAAGCTTTTCTTTTGTTTTGCGATGTTTACAATAAGGATTTTCGGATTTTCTGAAATACCCAGTTTGCATAAACTAGCTCCTAAATATCCACTTTGTAACAAGGGAGGACCTATATAGGAAAGGCTACCTTGTGATTCAATATTACTATCTATACATACCACTGGGATATTGTTGGCTTGGCAATACTGGAAGAAATCATCCGCCTCTTTTACAAAAGATGGAGACATCAAAACCCCATCAATATTTTTATCTTTAATTTCTTCTGTAGCCTGAATAAAAGAATTCTTATTGGTTAGGTCGAAAAGGTAGTTCTCAACGGTAACGCCATATTGTCTGATTTCGGATTCAGCTTTAGCAATTCCTTTTAAAGGTGCTTCCCAGAAATCCGAATGGATGGAACTTTTTGGGATGATTACTGCAAAGTGGAAAACTTTTCCAGAGGACAACCTACTTGCTAAAACATTTGGCTGGTAGTTCAATTCCTTAATAATTGCTTCTATTTTAGCCTTGGTTTTGGCTGAAACTCCAGGGCGATTATGAATCACTCTGTCCACAGTTGCAATAGATACATTTCCCCTTCTAGCAATTTCTTTTACTCCTGTTTGACTACTTGGTTTTTTCATATGCATTCCATCCTATAAATCCTTTTGTTAGAAAACAGTTACTAGTGGTAAAGTAAATATCTATTGAAAATATTTGTTAAATATTGAATTGACCTTCAAAATTAAAAGAATAATTCGTTTTACTGCTATAATTTCAAAATTGCTTACTTTATTTAGGTATTTATTAATTATACCCTTCAAATATTGGTAAGCTTAGATTGCATTGTAAATAAACTTGTATTTATCAATTACCCTCAAATTTGAGAATTTATTTCTAAGGTTCTAAACCCTATTAGCTCTTAAGAAATTGTTTAGGGAACGGGTGATTTTGAGCCTTATGGTACACTTCTGATTAGTTTCTATCTTCGGTTTTTTTTCATTATGTCGGCTAGTTTTATAGGCCGACCACCTTTGATTTTACTTTCATCTGCAGCTGCCATAAAAGCCATGATTTCAAGTGTTTCTTCCGCTTGTACAGGAACTACTCCGGTTTCGAAGAAAATCGCTATTTCTTTTAATAAAGGCTCATAACCACCATAGGGCCCAAGTACAATAGCACCCTTGTCAGTAAAAACGGTACCTCCGAAGCCAGAGTCTCCAGACCTAGTGCCCCTGAAAGTGCCCACCTTTCCATCTTCCCAGATACCTGTCACAATATCTGTAAACTCCGTGTGTGTGCGAGTTACAGAGACACAACCAGGACCTAAAGCCGTAAATAAGGTCTCTACTCCATGTATACCATACCAAAACAAATCCGGATGAGTA
Organism: Cyclobacterium sp. L-R; assembly: GCF_056859355.1. Classification (NCBI taxonomy): domain Bacteria; kingdom Pseudomonadati; phylum Bacteroidota; class Cytophagia; order Cytophagales; family Cyclobacteriaceae; genus Cyclobacterium; species Cyclobacterium sp. L-R. The sequence goes on along the minus strand of NZ_JBSXOH010000083.1, from coordinate 178,863 downwards.
GGCTCGATACTTGCAGGACTATATGTATCTGCCCCCACAATTATTCTTCCCTCTAATTTCTCAATACCCTTAATATACCTAAGTGAAGAGGCAGAAAAGACAGGGACATTGTATTTCTTTGCAGCATCAAATATAGCTATGGAATCTTTTAAGGAAGCAGCAATAGGTTTGTCAATGAATACACGTTTACCCGACTTGAATACTTCTATAGCTTGTTCTAAATGCAACCGTCCGTCATTTGTCTCCAATAGGACCACATCTACCTTTTCTAATAATCCTTGTATAGAGTCAGTTATGTCAATGCCGTATTCTTTGATTTTATTAATATAATCTGGAATTCGATCAGCACTTGAAGCAATGGTTTTACTTCCATAAGGGTAAGCAGCAACTACATGGTAGCCATGATAATTTTCATTGTCTTTGTTTTCATTTAATACTTTGGTGAAAGCAAGACTATGAGAAGTGTCTAAACCGATTATACCAACTCGTTTTTCGGTCGCCTTAGATTTCCCTAAGGATGGAAACCCTAGGCTCATACCAAGGCCTGCAAATACTGATGATCTAATAAAAGTTCTGCGATGTAACTGTTCAAAATTTTTCATGTGATGATTTAAATTGATATGAATTTAGACCCTATCTGACTAATGGAGTAAAGGCTTTAAATCCATGTATTTTAAATTGATTTTAGCATTTCGGATAATGGATACTTTGAATACAGACTAAATTCCTAATCTCCTTAAATTCCAAATTAATAGCTTTGTATATAGGTAAAGTTGTCAATATATCACGGTAACGTACACAACCACGGTTAGTAAATCTAGTATTTTATTGAAGAAAAACAAATAAATGATGGTGATATTCGGTTTAATAATTTGTATAGAAGGTTTTACATGTGAAAAAGATTGAAAAACATAGTAATCCTCCTTCCCGGTGAAATTTTATATTATAAGTTGGTATGCGTTAATTGTTCATTTTATATCTCTCATTTAAGGTTTATTAGTAATAAGCGGCTTTATAGTAAAAGCGCTTATCCATTTTACCAGATTTGGGAATAGGTTTACAATCAAAAATGTGTGCCGTGCCTTGCTCATTAAATAAGAATGATTGGTACAATAAATTGTTTACCCTCTGTTTAGAATTTATGTCTAATCATCCATAGTTTACGCTTTTTTTACCCAAGGGGCCTAATCCAAATTCACCTTTTAATCCATTGCCAATTGATTCCTTGAATTTGAGCGTTTTTTGGGAGCCTAATAGGACATCCTTTAAGGAAATATCCATGGTTATTTAGATTTTTTAAAAAAAATTCGTTTCTTTAAACCTTGATTCGGTAACGTTAACGAAATTTATACTTGCAATGAAGACAAGAAGAAACTTTATACTTACAAGTGCCATGCTGGCATCAGGTTTTAGCCTCTCTGCTTTTTCCCCATTTTCTTATAATGAAAAAAGGAAAGAACCACTAAGAGTTGGATTGATAGGATGTGGAAGTCGTGGTAGGGGATTGGCTTCACTTATGCGAAATCTACCTATGGTGTCCCTTGTAGCTTGCTGTGACACCATTAAGGAAAATCTTGACAAAGGTCTTACCCAAGCAGATAAAGGTGCAAAAGGCTATAAAGACTATCGTGAGCTTCTTGACCAGGCCAATGTGGAGGCCGTAATAATTGCGACCCCTTTGTACTTGCATTTCCCGATGGCTATGGATGCTATAGATGCAGGCAAGCATATATATGTGGAGAAAACAATCACCTACTCCATTGAGGAAGCGGAAAAGTTGGCGCAAAAGGTGAATGGTACTTCCACGGTCTTACAAGTTGGTCATCAATACAGGTATTATGAACTGTATCATAAGGTAAAAGAAATTATTGATCAAGGATGGTGTGGGCAAGTGACACAGTTTGAATGTCAATACCATAGCAATCAAAGCTGGAGAAGACCGGTAAATGATCCCGCTTTAGAAAAACATATTAACTGGCGTATGTACAAAGAATTTTCTGGAGGATTAATGACAGAACTTTGCGCCCACCAAATAGATATTGTCAATTGGTTTGTTGGCTCATCCCCTGAAAAGGTCACAGGCATGGGATCATTGGATTTCTGGAAAGATGGAAGGGAGAATTTTGATCATGTAAGGGCTACTTACTATTACCCTCAAGGCATCATGTCTAGTGTCAGTTCTGTTTTGACAAACGCATACAAGGGTTATTCTATAAATATTTTAGGAACAGAAGGAACCATAGAGATTATGAGGGATAAGGCAATTATTTACGCTGAACCTAAAAAAATGGAACTAGGAACAGTAGATGGTGTGTCTGGAGCTACAGTTAAAAATGGATCAGATGGAAAGGCAGAACCCATATTGTTTGAAAGTAAAGATGGTAAAAATCTGGATCCTACTTCTTATGCATTAATGGATTTTGCTGCTTGTATTAGGGAAGGTCGCCAGCCTTTTTGTGATGTAAATAAAGGTAGAGATACTGCCATTGCGGTGCATTTAGGCAATAAGGCCATGGAAGAAGAAAAATTCCAGTATTGGTCCAATCTTTAATTATACAAAGGGAAATGCACTCTATGATAGGTGCCTTTCCCTTATTTTCTTTTGATTCAGTAGGAATGAGCTTATATCAATTATAATGCTAATTGAATTGAGTGTTTTTGTTAGTCCTCCAGTGGATGGAAGCTCTTGGATTGGAATGGTAAGAACCTATTTATCAAAGGAGTAAACAAGAACAGCATATAATCCAGAGACCTGAGTTTCTCTTAAATTTTAAATTAAAAAGTACAATGAAATTGAATGAATTGGACCTGGTGGTAATTGGCATGTTTTTCTTGCTAATGATTGTCATCGGTGTATACGCCTATTTTAGAAACAATGATGCTGATGACTATTTTGTCGCAGGTGGTAATTTGCCATGGTGGCTGTCAGGAATCTCACATCATGTGTCTGGATATAGTGGAGCTGTATTTGTTGCCTATGCCGCCTTGGCTTATACCCATGGTTTTTCTGTGTATACTTGGTGGGCATTGACGATTGGTATTTCTGTCTTAATTAGTGCACATGTGTTTCCTGTTTATTGGGTTAGGCTTAGGAAAAGATATCAAATTCAATCTCCATTGGAGTTTTTAGAACATCGTTATAATTTATGGACCCAACAGGTAATGGCTTGGAGTGGCGTTATGCTCAAGTTGTTTGATGTTGGAGCAAAATGGGCTGCTATAGCTCTTTTACTAAATGTTTTTACCGGTATTAGTCTACCCGTGGGCGTTCTTATATCAGGAGGAATTTCATTGCTGTACATTACTTTTGGTGGTCTATGGGCTGTTGTCATCACTGATTTTGCTCAATTTATTGTTCAGTTACTTGCTGGCTTGGTGATGTTTGTCGTAGTTTTACAACACTTGGGTGGAATAGATGGAATCTTTACCATGTGGGATAAGCTTCCTGAGCAAAACAGTCAACTATTTAATGAACCATATGGAGTAGGATTTGCCCTGGCCTTCTTGTTTATAAATTTCCTTGCTTACAATGGCGGGCAATGGAACCTGGCTACCAGATACATTTCCTCACCAAATGAAAAAGCGGCGACCAAGGCTGCAAGGCTTTCTGGAATATTGTACCTTGTATGGCCTCTTATCCTTTTCTTCCCAATGTGGGCTGCTCCGATTTTATTGCCAGATTTAGCAGATCCAAGTAAATCTTACGGAGAGTTAACACTACTATTATTGCCTTCAGGCTTAGTAGGCTTGGTAATTGCTTCGCTCTTTGCCAATACCATGTCCATGACTTCCTCGGATATAAACACCATTTCGGCTGTGATCACCCGAGATATTTTACCTAATATTACTAAAAAGGTGAAGAAAGGTAAATCATCCCTGTTTGTAGCAAGATTGACCACATTTGTATTTACATTGCTTACCATAATAATCGCTTTTCAATATGAATATTTTGGGGGCGTTTTAGGGCTTATTATTTCTTGGTTTGGCGCTTTAGTAGGGCCGATTGCCATTCCAATGCTGTTTGGTTTATTGCCCGCCTTTAAGAAAAGTGGACCTGTTGCAGCCATTGGTTCAATAGTCGCTGGTTTAATTACCTTTGTGATCACAAAAAATATAAGCTCTTTAAGCTTAGCTTTAGAAATTAGTTTGCCTTTAATAATATCTACCCTGACTTTTATAGTATTAGGTTTCTTTGAAACGAACAGGAACGTAGAAAAAATTGCTGATTTACTTCAGTCCATTGAAAAAGAATAAAATACTGCACATGAATTTACATTTAAGCCAGTCCCGAAATGAAATGGGGATAGCAGCAGCCAAAGCTGTGGAAAATATAATTGAATCACTTTTAAAAGAAAAGGAATATATAAGAATAATATTTGCAGCGGCTCCTTCTCAGAGTGAAATGCTGAATTACCTTACTTCTAGTAAGAGAATTCCTTGGAATCGGATTATTGCTTTTCATATGGATGAGTATATTGGTTTGTCTAAGGATTCCCCTGCACTTTTTTCTAATTTTCTAAAGAGACATTTATTTGATCTTGTTCCTTTTCACCAAGTCCATTTGCTTGATGGGGAAGGAGATCCTGATGTAGAAGTTAAAAGGTACTCAAAGTTGCTTAATGAGGCACCTATTGATATCGTATGTTTGGGGATTGGTGAAAATGGTCATATCGCTTTTAACGACCCTCCAGTTGCAGATTTTAATGATCTTTTGGCCGTTAAAAAAGTAGTATTAGAAGAATCATGTAGACAACAGCAAGTCAATGATGGTTGCTTTGAGACCCTGCAGGATGTTCCAGAAACGGCCTTGACATTGACCATTCCTGTATTGACTAAAGGAAGGTTCCTGTATTGTGTAGTGCCAGGCACAACCAAAAGAAATGCTGTTTATCAATCTTTATTTGGTGAGATTTCAACCAGCTGTCCTGCTTCAATACTTCGGAATTCGGAAAATTGTGATTTGTTCTTGGATGGAGACTCTAATCCATTCCCAATTCAAAAACCGGAAGCAGAAACAAATATTACTGCATATAATGTATTGGATAACCAACCTGTGTTATTGAATACTAAAAGCAATACGCTGGTGCAATTGCCTCTTGATTTTGAAGTAGACCAATATGTAGGTGAAGGCTTGGTGGATATTCAGATAAATGGTATTAAAGGAGTGGATTTTAATACCACTTTGACTAAGCCTGAGGCGATCTTAGAGGCAAGCAAATACTTACTTTCTAAAGGGGTTACAACCTATTACCCAACGATTGTTACAAATGGCTTTGATACCATTTTAGAACTTGTAGAGACCATTAATAAGGCCTGTAAAGCTTATCCTTTGGTGAATTCCTGTGTTGCAGGTCTACATATTGAAGGACCTTTTATTTCTTCAGAGCCTGGAGCTAAAGGTGCCCATCCTGAAGAGTTTACTAGAAACCCTTCGGTAGAGTTTCTGGATCAACTTCAAGAAATATCTTTGAAGCCTATAGCTTTGATCACCCTGGCTCCCGAATTAGAAGGAAGCGAAGAATTTATTAAAACTTGTACCAATAGAGGAATAAGAGTATCTATTGGACATTCATTGGCCACAGGGGATGATGTGCAAATGGCAAAAGAGGCAGGAGCTTCTCTGGCCACCCATTTAGGTAACGGTGTTCCTTTACAGTTACAACGTCATCCCAATATTATTTGGGAGCTAATGGCTCAGGAAGGGATACATGCCAGTATAATTGCCGATGGTTTTCATTTACCTCCTTCCTTTTTGAAGGTAGTATTTCGTGCCAAAGGAGATGAATGTTTACTTGTAAGCGATGCTACTTGTTTTGCAGGTATGGCTCCAGGAGAGTATGACTCACCTATTGGCGGGCAGGTTGTTCTTGAGGAAAGTGGAAGGTTGTCCATGAAAGGCGCCAAAGGGCTATTGGCAGGAGCAGGGAAGGACTTACTCGAAAATATAGACTACTTACTTGAAAGCAAGTTGTTGCCCTTGTCTCAAGCCTGGAAAAAGGCATCAGTGCTACCGTCCAAATACATGGCTGCTGGTAAGGTTTCAAATAAGGATTGGGTGGTATTTAAATTGGGTGACAATAAAGTGAACATCCAAAAGGTCTTTAAAGACGGGGATTTGGTTTGCGATAATACGACTACCCAAAAATGAATTGAAAGGGAATAACGAATATTATCTAAAATTTCGATTCAAATAATATTCCCTCCTATTTTTCTGATGAATTCAAATAGGGTTGGAGACTTTTCTTGGTTTATTACTAAGGGAAAGTTTCCAACCCTTATTTTTTAGCATTCTCGCCAATATTGCAAACCAAATTTGGCCTGATTTTTATAAAAGTATAAAGGGTGATTTCCTTGTCAAAAATATACTGAGCTGTTGCAGGTTGAATATTTTTGGCAATTGTCCTTAAATCTATCCCATTTGCTCGTGAAATTGGTATTACTAAATTTAAAAATTCTTGAGAAGAAGAGGCCTTTTTTAACCTGGATTATGTAATAGAATTCGTGATGAGTGTTGCAATCGCAAGAAAATCAGGCTGTTTGGAGATTTTAGCATAGCACCGCTATGATGAAATCTCCAAACAGCAACGAAGTGGCTGGTTTTAAAGCGATTTCAGCACATAATAGAATGTCTATTGCATATTTCGGGTTTAACTTGACAAGCTTTCTAAACCCTAAATAGGCAATGTATTTTCTAATATGCGATGTTATCGCTTTAAAACCAACCTATCTACCGCTATTTTCACGTTAAAACAGAAGTGGGAACGATCCTTCACCAAATAGGCAATTGTTTTTTTGATCTCACCCGGTCGCGTAAATAACCATAAAACCTACCTATATATTCAGGTCTAAGGTTTTTTCTTCAAACTGCTATTGAGCACATAAGCCTCTATTCCTTGATTGTTAATCCCAACTAATAATATTTTGAGATGCGATAAATCTATTATGGCTGTGTTTTTTACATCTCCTAGAAACGCCAGTCCAGTTTTCCTTGGATCCACTGTTGAAAATTCACCCTTGCCATCTCCAAGGTAGACCTGACCAAAATTGGCGTCAATCATCCCCAATCTAAGCCGAGTGGTGTTCTGATTTCCTCCAAGGATAAAATCCAAGTTCCCATCCCCATCAATATCCATCACGCTGATGGTAAAAACAGGCGCATATTGCGCCTCAACAGGCAATTCATGCCTAAGGAACTTATTGCCTTTGTTCTCTAGGTAAATTGTTTTTAGCTCATTGATCTCCAATTTATTTGCTTGTTTAAGAGCCTCTTTGCTAAATAAATCCTCAAGCTTGGCTTTTGAAAATGAAGCGTAATCAGTGAATTTGCTGCGCATTCCATACATTTGATCCAACAATTCATCTCTACTCATAAAAGGAACAAGCTCTCCCTTATAATAATAGTTTAAAATTGGATCTACAGAACCATTGCCATCAAAATCAGCATAAACCAGTGTCAATGGCCCTTGATCAGTAGCTTTCAACTGACTATTGGTACCAAAATTCCCTACAATAAAATCTATATCCCCATCCTTATCAAAGTCTCCTGCTTCCAATTTTGACCATTTCCCCACCAAGGGTTTGTCAAAATATTCAGCCGTCTGCCCAATGAATGATTTTCCTTCTTGATTTACAAATACACTAATAGGCATCCAGTCTCCAATGACTACCAAATCCTGCCAACCATCCTGGTTTACATCTATCCAGGAAGCATCCGTAACCATCCCTAAAGTTGATATTTCAGGGAAAAATTTATCAGTATGGTCTTCAAACTTTCCATTTCCATCGTTGATGAAAATAAAAGACGAAGCCGGTTTAGGATATTGACCAGGGACAGCTCTTCCCCCAATAAAAAGGTCCAAATCCCCATCATTATCAAGGTCAAATGGTTTAGCTACACTGCTACTGCTCAAAACATTTGGTAATGCATTGGCTTGATAATTAAAGTTTCCTCCACCTTGATTGATATACAATCGGTCCTTTAATTCCGGGGAATCTCTTTCAAAGTCATGGTACCCCCCATTTACGATATACAAATCCTGTTTACCATCACCATTCGCATCAAAAAACACGGCATCTGTAGTGGCACTGCCCTTCATGTCTGACAAATCCAGGCCTTGGGATTCCAAAAATTGTCCGGTGGAAACCTGGAAATACAATTTACCTGGTGTCTCTGAAGTACCTCCGATAAAGACATCAGAGTATCCATTATTATTCACATCCCCCACTGCAATTACAGGCCCACTTGGTGACAACATGTGAGACAATAGAGGTTGCCGCTTAAAATCATTGAACCCTGCTTCCACATGCTTAAAGGGTATAGGTGACACAATTTTGGTAAAAATAGAGGTTTTAATTTCCTCAGGTTTAGCCTCTTTATCTAAAGCCTTGCGCTCATCTAACTGCAGCAATTGATTACTCGCAATATTCCTGATCCATTGTTGTTTTCCTCCAGGCCATGTAATTTTAAGAGAGTCAATATTATCAGCTGCACCAAGCCCTATGTGCAAAATATGACTTACAGAGGATTGAAAGCCTCTAGTGGGTTGCTGTTCAAAATATTGCTGCTGCTGTCCGATATAGACATTTATTTTAGCTCCAATACCACTGGTATTACTCCCCTCCCCATTCAACTTTAATTGGAGGTAATTGCCTTCATTTTCCTCAGGAGCTAAAACATTGGCGTAAATCCCCGCAAAGTCATTCAAATGATTGACTACCAAATCTAAAGCTCCATCCCTGTTAAGGTCAGAATAAGCTGCACCATTAGAGAAATTTGGTTCTTCAAAGCCCCAATCCTCGGACACATCTTTAAAGATTGCCCCATTTTCATTTCTAAAAACATAATCATGAATCGGAGTTGAACTCATGCTGGTAACCAAATGGAGTGTATCGGCTTTTTCTTTTGCTCGGGCTTTACTGAAATAATAATCCCCTTTGTACTTTAAAAAATCCCTATTGGTATAATCTCTATAATAGCCATTACTAACAAAAAGATCTTTCCAGCCATCATTGTCAAAATCCGTAAAAAAAGCAGCCCAACTCCAATCGGTATTTGACATTCCAGATAGCTGTCCTATTTCGCTAAACATCCCAGTACCTTGGTTGATGTGCAGCATGTTTCGCATATTTTGATGATAAAAGCCTTTCATTACCATTAAGGCATATTGCTCATAATTTTCCGGCCCATACAGTAATTTTTGGCGTTCATTATCCTCAGGTAGCATGTCCAAAGTAAAAAGGTCTACAAGCCCATCATTGTTAACATCATTAAAATCAGAGCCCATGGAGTAATAGGATATATGCTGTAAATACTCCCATAGTTTTTCAGAAAATTTGCCATCACCATTGTTTATATATAAATAATCCGGCTCTATATAATCATTTGAGATGTGAATATCAGGATAGCCATTACCAGTAATATCTGCAATTGCTATTCCAAGACCAAAGCCCATGGAATTCCCAATAATACCTGCTTCTTCACTTATATCGATATATACTCCATTGTCATTTCTGAAAAGCTTATCTCCAGCAAGCGGATTCCTATCCTTTCTTTTGGCTTCAAAATCTATTTCATTGATTACCTGAGTATTGTGATTGAGCAAATACATGTCAAGATCTCCATCCAAATCAAAATCGAAAAAAGCAGCTTGAATACTATTGGCAGGGTCGGCTAAACCATATTTTTCAGCCTCATCTATAAAAGTATTGTCCTTTTGATTGATCAGCAATTCATTTTTTCTGGAGGAAGCATCACCCTTTCCTGAATAACAAACATAAATATCAAGGTAACCATCCCCATTGACATCAACCATGGTCGCTCCAGTAGTCCACGCATCTTTACCTAGTGTTCCAGACGATTTTCCTATATCCTTGAACTTAAAGTCTCCTTGGTTTAAATAAAGCTTATTGGAAGTCATATTACCTGTGAAAAACAAATCATCAAGACCATCATTATTAATATCACCTATGGCAACACCTCCACCATTGTAAAAATACTCATAGGTTAAAATATTGGTTTGCTGACTCTCTACCAATTTGTTTTGAAATTTCACTCCAGATTTTCGACTGGATATCTTTTCAAACCCTTGGGCTATCACACAAAATTGAATGAAGTAAAGGAACAATACTAGAACGAAATATTTATTATGGTTTTTCATAATTCAATCTTCCCCCTACTTTTTGGGTTATATTTGAATGTGGGGTAACAGTAGTAAATCTACATTTTTTATGGGGTTCGCACAATAGCACAAATTGCACTCTAAAACGTTGAAAATAGACTTTTTATAGATTTATTCTTCAGGACTCGATTTATTAGTAAAAATCAAAAAAATTCAATCCAGCACTGTAAAATGACTTTATAGGTTTTGATAAAAAAACTTGCTTTATATAAGCTATCTACTCTCCCTTATTAGCGATATTCTCAAGTTTAGCCAGTCAAAAATTAATTCAACCATTGGGGTTCCCCCAAAAGTCAAGTTTTCCAATAATCCGCTCCAACTCTGGTTTGCTCAACATTTAAAATTTCATTATAATTATTCCTCTTTAAAATAGGGTGGAAGATTAGAATTTCCTGACTCTCCACTTGAACATGTTTAATGGCAAGGAAATCAAATTATTTAGCGTATATGAAAAAATCACACATTTGTATTTTCTTGCTTGCAAGTTTTTTGGCTTGTAAGAAAAAGGAGAAAAGCATAATGATTTGGGAGTCCAGCTTCCCGGTAATCGGTTCACAATCTTCCCCTAGATCAGCAGACCTAAATGGGGATGGCGTTTTGGATTTTGTAATAGGAGCAGGTAAAAATGAATACGAATATACTGAAGCTGGTATATTGGCTATTAATGGTTTGGACGGTGAAATTTTATGGACGCAAGAAACAGAAGACCAAGTATTTGGTTCGGCCACTTTTTTAGACGTAAACAAAGACGGAACAACTGATGTATTTATTGGTGGACGAGGACCTCATCTTAAGGCCTTGGATGGCAAGACTGGAGATTTGATTTGGGAATTTGACACCTTAGCCCATATGAATCATCCAATTTTACAATACGCTAGGTTCAACTTCAACAACAGTGTAACCATTCCCGATCAAAATAAAGATGGGATTGCTGAGTTGCTTATTAGTAATGGAGGCAATGCCAGAATTGGTCCGGGTCAAACTGAAGGTAGGTTCCCAGGGGTTTTGATGGTAATCAACCCATTGAATGGTGAGGTTTTGGCCGCTGACACGATGCCTGATGGTGCAGAAACCTATTTATCTCCTTTGTTTGTCCAACAGAAAGCAAAGGATGAGCAATATATTCTATTTGGGAGTGGAGGGGAAACACTTTCCGGAAATCTCTATTTAGCAAAACTGAGTGGGCTAATGAACAACGATTTATCAGAGGCCAAAGTACTTGTTAATGAAAATGATCATGGTTTTATCTCCTCTCCCGTCATTGTTGACCTTAATGATGATGAAGTTCTGGATTATGTAGGTATATCTCACGCAAGTACCATCACAGCTATAAATGGAAAAAATCTCGAGAAAATATGGCAACTTCAAATACCTGAAACCGAATGTAGCAATAGCTTTGCTGTGGGGCAATTTACCGATGATGACATACCTGATCTATTCACTTTTGTTAGTAAGGGAGTATGGCCAGAAAACAAGGGATTGGTTCAGGTATTAATAGATGGAAAGACTGGGCAGCTTATAAAGCAAACAGAATTGGGTTGTACCGGTTTTTCCTCCCCTATTGCCTATGACCTCAACAATAATGGTAAGGATGAGGTGATATTTAGCATTAATGAATACGATTGCAGTCGAGCCATTGACGATCAAACGGCATTTCTAATCGAAAATAAGTTGATGTTAATGGATTTCAAAGCAGATACCTCCTATATTTTGGATCAAACAAAAAGTTTTAAGAATGTATTTTCAACCCCTTGGATTGGAGACATGGACAATGACGGCTACCTTGATTTGGTGCATTGCCAATACTTTAGTCACGGAGATATATTATCCTTCTTGGGAATGAAGATTAAAAGAATCGATCTACCAATAAAAGTAAGAAAAAAACCACTTTGGGGGGCTTTAATGGGATCAGACGGAAATGGGATATACCAAAAATAAAAGGCTGCCTATCGGCAGCCTTTTACAAAACACTAAATTAACCAAGTAAATAAAATTTATTTTATCACAAAATAAGCTAAAACTAACTCTATTTAATTCGCTACATCCCACCAAACACGAGTAGTATTTATGTCTGGCAAAGTAGCACCAGTCTGAAAATTTGCATTTGCCGCTACTTCAGACGCTGGGTACCTAAGTTTTCTCATGATCTGTCCTTGCGTAATATTACCAGGATAGTTGGTTGGAGTTAACTGAGGATATCCTGTTCTTCTCCAGTCAGACCAAGCTTCCCACCAGTTAAAAAACTTACTTACCCACATTTGCTCACCTATCATTTCAAGTCCTGGCTTTTCTACACCATAAGGATGTCTTTGAAGGTAGGCATTTACTTCATCATCAGAAACTGTCAATGAAGGATCAAAGGGAGTATACATCTGCATGGCTCCTTTTACACCTGACTCATAATGTTCCTTAGCAGAATTTGGAATTCCAGATCCAATTCCTCTTTCCAATGCTTCGGCCTGCAAAAATGCAGATTCAGCATAATTCATAAACATGTAAGGAGCATCTCTTTGAAGCATTAGGTAATTAATTCTTGAATAAGTTGTTACCAAATCTACTGACTCTCCTTCCAACTCATCCAATCCTGCACCATCGTATCCATTTGGCATTCCTTTTTGCTCCAATGGATTGGTGTTGGTAGGTGTCCATGCCACTGCTGACCAATCGGCAATTCCTCCACTTATAATCATGAGCCTAGGATCTACTTCATCTTCTGTAGTTGCACCCGCTTTAAGCCAGTCTACAAGAGTGTTACTTAGATAACCAGGCTGTCCACCATCACCAGGGTAAAAAGCCCTGGAAATACCATTTTGATTGATCCACAAACTTGGACCTTCAGACATGGGTACCCAAGCATTGTCATCATTGCTTTCCATTACTCCGCCTGCAATGGCTTTGGTGACATATTCATCTGCCATTTGAGGTGACACATTTGATACCCGCATTGCTAAGCGTAGCATCAAAGAGTAACCGAATTTTTTCCATTTGGCAATATCACCTTCATAAATAATATCAGCACCAGAAAACCCATCGTCTGGGTTAGAAGTGCTCATTGCGGCTGTAGCTTCATCCAGTTCCTTCAACAAATCAGGATAGATGGCTGACTGTTCATCATATTCAGGAAAGAAAACCCCTTCCATACCTTGAAGTGCATCAAAATAAGGCACATTCCCATAGAAATCTGTAAGGCGATGAAAATTCAAAACACGCATAATTCGTGCAGCATTTCGGGTGTTCACTTTGTTTCCTTCATCATATCCTCCAGGACCAGTTTGCTTAATCACCTCAGATATATTTTTCAATGCATCTCCGTAAAAGAATTCGAAAGGAGCGCTATTTGACTCGAAATTTTCTGTGTATTTATCACCAGGAGCAATCCCTCCACCTGCATTGGCCAAATGCTGTATAAGGTAGGCAGTCATTCCAATATTGGTTCTCCAATCAATGTACCTATTGTCCCCTGCAGATCCACCTGAAGCCGATCCAAGTTGTGCAGCCGTAAACATGAAATTCAGATCAATTTCATTTACTGCTTGAGGATTGATATTAAGATCATGTAATTCTTCGGTATTGCAGGAGGTAAAGCATACACCAACCGCCAAACCAATCAGAAGAAATTTATTTATAATTTTCATAATTCTTTCTTTTAACGATTAAAATGAAGCCCTTAAGTTAAATCCATAAGATCTCGATTGAGGCATTCCAAAGTAATCAAGTCCTTGTCCATTTCCTGAAGAATAACCCGACTCTGGATCTATATTTTCCACGTTTTTCCAAAGGATGGATAGGTTTCTACCTACAAAGGATAAACTCACATTGGTAAAAGGAGTTTTTTCCATTAACCTTCTCGGGAAATTGTACCCAAAGGTTATTTGTCTCAACTTCGCAAAAGAACCATCATAAATAAAATGATCTTGAACCCTGTTCCCCATTTGGTTCCAATAGTTATTGGCTTCACCTGGTGAAAGGGTTTTAGAGAATGCCTCATAGATCGGCGTTCCATCAGCTTCTGTTCCTGACTGAATTACCCCAGATACAGAAAGAGGTTCCTCACCTTCTCTACCTTGAAGGGATTGTTTGTGCAATCCCCATTGAGTTAACCTCACATTGGTACCCGAATAGATTTCTCCTCCAACTCTAAAATCAACTAAAGCCGATAGGTTAAATCCCTTATACGTAATACTATTGTTAAAACCTCCGGTAAAATCTGGAATACCGTTTCCTATTACTTCCATTTGGTCAGATTGAACTGGGGCTCCATTTTCTTCAAAAACTGGTTGTCCATCTGGGGAGGTCTTTTGTACCCATCCGGCCAGCACTCCAAAAGGCTGTCCTGTTCTATGTTGTACAAATACCGTCCTGGTCCTTGGTTCTTCTACGTTCAAAATGTCAGTTCCTTCTATTAAGGAAATTACCTTGTTTCTATTTCTTGCAATGTTAAAAGAAATATCCCAATTGAAATCCTTGTTTCTGACTGGGGTTCCTGTTAACAAAATCTCAACCCCTTTGTTCTCCATTTCTCCAAGGTTGACCAAAGTTGACCCAAAACCCGAAGCTCTTGAAATTTGAGCATTCAACTGATCATTTGTACTTTTCTGATGGTAATAAGTAAAATCCAAGCCCAGTCTGTTTTGAAACATTCTAACATCTAAACCGAATTCTATTTCAGTAGACAATAGAGGCACAAGAAATGGGTTTGGAATGGTGCCATTGTTATTTCCCGCGGTGGCAAAAGAAGCCATCGCTACTTGATTACCCTCAAAATTAATGGCAGGAGCACCCAATAGGGTATAGGTATTTTGAATTTGATATGGATTTACTGTAGAACTACCAACCCTCGCCCATGAAGCCCTGACCTTACCAAAACTTAACCAGAAAGGAAGATCCTCCATAGCATCAGAAAAAACAAAACTACCTCCAATGGATGGATAAGTTATGTCATTTAAAGAAGGATCTAAAGTGGAAAACCAATCTGTCCTACCTGTACCGGTAAGAAAGAGTATGTTTTTATAATTAACTTCTGCTGATCCATAAACGGAATTAATACCCCATCCTGAGTAACCATATCCAAAATTCCTAGTTACTGTATTATTGATAGCATGAAAGAAAGGCACATTAAAGTCATTTCCATTTGCTGAAATGGTTTCATCTTCACGACGCATTCTATTGGCTCCTAAAAAGGCTACAACTCCAAAATCTCCAAACTGTCTATTATACCCCAGCATGGCCTCCAAGTTAATTTCATTAACCCTTCGCTCAGCCTCAGACATATTACCTCCTCTAGAATAACCTGTTCCTTGAGGAGTTAAAGAGCTACCCCTACGAGTGTACCAATCCATCCCTGCCCTTCCAGACAAATAAAGATGCTCGGTAATGTTATATTTTAATGATCCTGAAGTAATAATCCGGTCACGAGTATCACTGATAGACAATTGATGAGTGGAAAAATAAGGGTTTTGTCCCCAAGGGTTATTGGTCATTAAATATTCTTCCTGCTCCGCAAAACCCCAAACACTTAACAGTGCAGGATCAGTTCCAATTGGAATCGTTCCTAGCCTGTCTGGATCACCTTGTCCCCACAATACATTGACATTTGGTGGTAAGGCAAAAATGGACTGAAAAGCATTTCCCGGAGAATCTGATAATCTAGGACGATTTTGAGTTCTTTCGTTAGAGTAAAGCACTTTGGCATCGAAAGTTAATTTTTTACCAAATTTACCACTTGTGGCAATTGACATATTGATTCGATCGAATCCTGCATTTGGAATAACTGAAGAACTCCTTAAATCAGTTACATTAAAGCGGAACGTTTGTGTATCGCTTCCTCCTGAAAGTGAGAGACTATTGGTAAAAGCTTTGCCAGTTTCATAAAAACGATTCCAATTGTCTCCTGCATACACGTAAGGTCTTTCGACACCGTCAAAATGCATGGAAGTCCCAGAACCTAATCGTTCGCCCCAAGCTTGGGTACCCCAATCGTAACCATCTCTTACAGTGGTTGGTCTTACGGCACTACCTGTAATCTGATCTCCTTGAAATCTACCGGACCCAAATTCTCTTTGCAGGTCAGTTTGGTTGTTTATTCTTTCAAACACAGCGTTGGAATTAAATTCTACGCCAATACCTTTTCGTGAAGTCCCTCTTTTGGTTGTAATCAATATTACACCATTTGCTGCTCGCGAACCATATAAGGCTGCTGCACTGGCACCTTTTAATACCGACATGGATTCGATATCATCAGGATTAACACTTGTCATACCATCTCCCTGATCTGCACCTCCCCAGACTCCGGCTTGCCCAAAGTTGGTATTATCCATTGGCACCCCATCAATAACATAGAGCGGCTGATTTCCACCTTGAAGAGAGGTATTTCCCCGTATGATCACACGAGAAGAACCTGCAGGCCCTGAAGCCACATTGCTTACATTTACACCTGCTACCCTACCAGCTAGCTGATTGGCAATGTTATTTTCTCTGGCTTGAGTGAATTCTTCTCCACCAACTTCTGTCATCGAATACTGTAAGGCTTTGACATTTCTTTCTATACCCAAGGCAGTTACAACGACTTCATTCAATTCGGACGCATCCTCAGATAAGCCAACATCAATAGTACTTCGATTTCCCACTGTCTCTTCTACTGCCTCAAATCCTAAAAAGGAAAAAACAAGTACAGTTTGTGCACCAGGTACATTAAGACTATATTTTCCATCCACATCCGTGGCGGTACCCGTGGAAGTACCCTTTATAAGAATGGATACTCCTGGTAAGGGTGTTCCATCTGAACTGTCAGTGACTGTTCCGCTAACAGTCTGCCCAATGGCATTACCTCCCATAGATGTCAGTAATGCCAAAAAGGCAATAAGTAATAGGTTTTTCATAAATGGTTATTTTGGTGTTAAAATAAAACTTCTACATTTATTATCCATCAAAAATGTTTTTACACCAATGGCTAAAACTCTGAAAGAGCAACTTTTTCAATTCCGTGAACTAAATCAACTCCCTTCAGCCCAAAGCCTACATAAATGGTTTCAAACAATGATAAATGGCATAATAGACTTAAATTTCGTAGAAATGTAGAATATATTGAACAGAAAAAAAAATACTACCATCCATTTTTCAATTATTTCCAGAATTTTTTTTTTATACAATCGGGATGATTGCCCCTACCTTCTTACTAAACTGTAAGTTTTTCAAACGAAAAAATAAATTCAAAACATACTTCCCTTTTAGTTATATCGCCCAACCTATTAAATGGGGGGGATAAATACATTATAAAGTAGGCTTATTTACTGAGATGTTTCAGAATAACCCGATAAATAGACACCTATTTCGACCAACCTAATTTAGGGTAACTTAAATCCTAAATAAAAATGCATTTTAAGCAGCTTTAAAGCTTCATATATTTAGTATTGTCTCCGATATACCAATATCTTTGTTCCAGTACTTGAACCTGATGTAACCACATTAGAAAATGCAAAAAACTGAAATAAGTCAAAATCTAAAGGAAATAAAAGCCACATTCCTTAACCCTGATTGTCTTCTCGTGGCAGTAAGTAAGACCAAACCTATTTCTGCAATTCAGCAAGCCTATGAAGCAGGAATAAGAGATTTTGGAGAAAATAAAGTCCAAGAAATTACTGAGAAGGCAAGCCAATTACCCGATGACATCAAGTGGCATATGATAGGGCATTTACAGCGCAATAAAGTAAAATTTATTGCACCTTTTATTCACTTGATTCACAGTGTGGATTCCTTGCGATTGTTGAAACAGATTAATAAAGAAGCAGAAAAAGTCAACAGAACAATAAACTGTTTATTGCAAGTTTATATAGCCAATGAAGAGACTAAATTCGGTTGGGATAAAGAAGAATTATATTCCTTCCTTTTAGGAGATGAGATAAACTCCATGAACAATATTCAAATTGTAGGGCTAATGGGCATGGCTACAAACACTTCTAGTGAAGAGGTAATTAGGGAAGAGTTTAAAACTTTAAAAAATCTGCATGACACTTTGAAAAAGCTACCCCTCCCTAAAAATGTTGAAATGAGAGAAATATCAATGGGCATGAGTAGTGATTACCTGTTGGCTCAACAGGAAGGAAGCACCATGGTAAGGATAGGAAGCGCTATTTTTGGTTTTAGAAATTACAATTAATCATTATGAAAACTAGTCATATAATTCAAACAGCAGCTGTATTTGGTGCTCTGGCCGTAATTTTCGGAGCGTTTGGTGCACATGCTTTAGAGGAGCTTTTAATAAGCACTGGCAGATCGGACACCTATGAAACTGCTGTCAATTATCATTTTTACCACAGTTTGGCGCTTTTAATGACAGGAATTTTATACCAGCTTTTCCCTGATAAAAAACGTCTTGCATACAGTGCTGTTTTTTTTATAGCAGGTATTATAATTTTTTCAGGCAGCTTGTATTTTCTTTGCTTAAGTCAGCTAACATGGCTAGGTGCCATCACTCCTTTAGGAGGCTTGGCATTTATTATTGGATGGGTAATGTTGCTACTCAGTTTTGGTAAATAAAATTTAAGAAGATCATATGAAATTAAAATTTTTACCAGCGATTTTATTATGGCTGTTTATTTTTCAATCTGCTTCAGGACAAGACGTAAAGTCTTCTTTTTTAGGTTTAGATAATTTAATGGGAGACAATTCTTTTTTTGATAAACACCTTACGGGATTCATGCTATACGACCTTGATAGCCAAGTGGTTCGTTACGAGAAAAACAGTCATTTGTACTTCATTCCTGCATCCACTACCAAACTTTTCACCTTCTTCGGGGCCATGATGGTACTTACCGACAGCACAACATTTTTAAGGTTTGAACCCAAAGGGAAAAGCGTAACCATCTGGGGAACAGGAGATCCATCTTGGAAATACCCAAGACTACCCAATCCAAACATCCGGGATTTCCTAGCTACTTACGACACAATCATTTACTCTGAAAGTAATTGGAAAAACGAACCATTTGGTTTCGGTTGGCAATGGGATGATTATTATTATTCTTATGCAGCTGAAAAATCCCCATTACCTCTATTCGGCAACCTTGTGAGCTCGAAAAACATCAATAACAGACCTGTTTTAACTCCCGATATTTTCAATGTAGTCCATTCAAAAAAAATAGTAAAAAATGTCCAGCGAAACTGGAGAGACAATCAATTTTACTACAATCCAAGAACCTATAATGGCAGGGACAGTAAAGTGCCTTTTATGACCTCTCCGGAAATTTTCGCAACCCTAGCAAGCAAAGATTGGGGAGTTCCTGTAAAACTTTCTGATTCAAAACTGCCACCTGAACATTTCATTTTAAAAGGCATTCCCACTAAAGCGCTCTATAAGGAAATGTTACTGGAAAGTGATAATTTTATTGCTGAACAATTACTTCTACAAATATCTGATCAGGTCTTTTTGGAACTCGACAGCGAAAAGGCAATTGAATACATTAAAAAAACTTATCTTTATGACTTACCGGATGACCCACAATGGGTTGATGGATCAGGTCTATCTAGGCACAATTTATTCACTCCTCGGACGATGGTATCCTTAATAGAAAAAATTTACCGGTTATTTCCAGATAAAGAGCTTTTCAGCTTATTGCCTACTGGAGGAAGAACTGGCACATTGAAATTTAATTATTCAGCCTCGACACCATACATCATGGCTAAAACTGGAACCATCAGTAATAACCACAGCTTGGTAGGATATTTAAAAACAAAAAACAATAAAATCTACGCCTTTGCTTTTATGAACAACAATTACCCCTATAAAGCAACAGTGGTAAGAAATGAAATGGAAAAGGTGCTACTATATATACGTGATAATTTCTAAATTCCGCCATGAAAAAAAGACGCTTTTTACAAACTATTGGTATGAGTCTGGGTTTATTCCCAGTTTTGGGACTTTCTCAACCACTTTCTAAACCGCCTCTTCTAAAGAAATTATTACCTAATAAACTACAAGTAGGAGATTTGGTGGGACTAATCAGCCCCTCTGCTGCTACAGCTGATGCAATGCAATTTACCTTTGCAAAAGAAGCGCTGGAAGCGCTGGGATTAAAGGTTCAAGAAGGCAAGCACCTCCAAAACCGTAGAGGCCATTTAGCTGGTACGGATCAAGAAAGGGCTGATGATCTAAATAACATGTTTGCAAATAAAGCGGTTAAAGCCATTATCTGTATCAGGGGAGGTTCAGGGGCCGCAAGGATACTACCACTGATCGATTATGGGATCATTAAAAACAACCCTAAACCTTTGCTGGGCTATAGCGACATTACCGCTCTACACAATGCCATCTACACTAAAACAGGTCTTATTACTTTTCATGGGCCCAATGGCTCGGGAAGCTGGGGAAAGTTTAATGTCTCCCAGTTTAAAAAAGTCTTTTTTGAACAAAACGACACACTCCATTTCGAAAACGAGTTGGAAGAGACTGAGGACTTGGTTATAAAAGAGAATAGAATTAGAACAATTTACCCTGGAAAAGCAGTTGGTGATCTCATAGGAGGAAACCTAACAGTACTTACCTCCTTAGCAGGCTCTCCTTACCTCCCTTCCTTCAAAAACAAAATCCTCTTCCTTGAAGACATTGGCGAAGAACCTTACAGGATCGACCGCATGATGAGCACCCTTATGCTCATGGGTGTCTTTAAAGAAATAAAAGGTTTTGTTTTTGGTCAATGTACAGATTGCGATCCAAGTGGTGGGTATGGAAACCTTACTTTGGACCAAATTTTTGACGATTATATTCTTCCTCATAAGATACCCGCATATAGAGGAGCTATGATTGGGCATGTGCCCAAACAATTCCTGTTGCCTGTTGGTGCTAATGTAAACTTAGATGCGGACAAGGGAACGCTTACCACCACTCAACCCATTTTCAAACAGTCAAAATAAGCCGGTGAAGATCCATTCGAATGTCATTTCATTTCGGAATAGACTTCTCATTTTTGCAGGGTCCTTATTATTGTCAGCTTCATGTAAAAGCGAAGAACTAATGAGCGAAAAAAAAAACATAAAAATCATTAAAACCCAATTAACAGAAATAAGGTACCTAGCCTTGGGTGACAGTTATACGATTGGGGAGGGAGAGAAAACGGAAAACACCTACCCCCATCTGGTTGAAAAATTATTGGAAAGCGATGGCTACAAATTTTCCACTGTTAGTGTCATCGCAAAAACAGGATGGACGAGTGGAGAACTGCTTGACGCAGTAAACCAAAAAGACATTGGAGCAAACTCTTATGACATTGCAAGCCTACTTATAGGTGTGAATAATCAATACAGGGACCAAACTTTAGAGCAGTTCAGGAAGGAATTGATTGAATTGATAGTTATTACACAAGGGTTTCTTGGGGATAATAACCAAAAAAACTTAGTGCTCATTTCAATCCCTGATTGGGGAGTTACCAGTTTTGCCCAATCCGCAGCAAAACCTCAACATCAAATTAAAAAGGAAATAGATACCTTTAATGCTGTAATAAAAGATGAAGCTTCAAAATATGGACTGCATTTTATAAATATAACAGACAGCTACAGAGAAAAAGGTGGTCTAGAAAAAAATCTGGTGACTGACGGATTACATCCCAGCAAGCATATTTATAGCCAATGGGCATTGCAGATCAGTGAAGTATTCAAAGGGATGGCAGACCATTAAAAGCAGGAAAAAGGGATGTAATCAATTGATAACCATAATTGTAGTCGCCTTACTAATGAAGCAACAAGCTTTATTTCTTGTCAGGGGAACAGCAAATTAGGGTTGCCCATTTAACCACCAATTAGTTCCCCTCCATTTACGTGGATAAATTGCCCTGTCACATAACTGCTATCCTCACTCGCAAGGTACACATAGGCAGGTGCCACCTCACTTGGCTGCCCTGCACGCCCAAGAGGAGTATCTTGTCCGAAATCTGATACCTCGTCAAAAGTAGCAGGAATAAGAGGGGTCCAAATAGGCCCTGGTGCGACGCCATTTACCCTGATTTTCTTTTTTGCCAAATTTTGAGAAAGAGAACGCGTAAAACTTACAATTGCACCTTTAGTGCTAGAATAATCGATTAAGTGTTCGCTGCCCCTGTAAGCGGTAACTGAAGCTGTGTTGATTATAGCATCCCCTTCCTTTAAGTGTGACAAAGCTGCCCTCGTTATATAAAAAAATGAATAGATGTTTGTTTCAAATGTTTTATGTAGTTGATCACTGTTAATTTCAGACAATGAATTCTTTGGAAACTGTGTAGCAGCATTGCAAACTAAAACATTCAACCCACCCAAGGAGCTCACACATTCTTCAACAAGAGCTTTGCAAAAGCTTTCCTGCCTCACATCTCCTTCTATCAAAAGACATTTTCGCCCTTCTTTCTGAATCAACCTTTGGGTTTCTTCTGCGTCGGTAATTTCATTTAAATAAACAATAGCAACATCCGCACCTTCTCTTGCAAAATGTACCGCCACACTTCTTCCTATACCGCCATCTCCCCCTGTTATAAGTGCTACTTTATTTTTCAATTTGTCACTTCCCTTATAATTTTCTCGGATGACCTCAGGAACCGGCTTCATCTTATGTTCCACACCAGGTTGTTGCTGCGATTGACTTGGAAACTCCTTTGGTTTATTCATAATACTGTTTAGTTATAGAAGCAAATTAATACTGGGAAAAGCAATTCAATGACGCTATTAATGAATTCTTTAACTCATGAGAACAGGAAAAAGAGATAAATGAAAAACTGTATTTCAATATGGTATTATTTACCATTTAATAGGGATGACTAACCTAGATTTTAAGCTATAATTTAGTAAACAAGCTTGCAGCTTATCCCTAATGAATTAAAAATTAGCGCTAAAGCATATCAAGAAGTAAAAGGTCTGAAAGTTGTACTAATTTTTCAAGATTAAAAATAAACCAACTTAAATTTAATTATCATGGAAGCCACTAATAAGAATCCAAAAAGTGGTCCTAAACCACAGGAGATAAAACAGGAATTAGAGGAATTTATTATTGAGAATGAACACCCATGTATAATGGCCAATGCAGTGTTCAAATTAAAAAATTTCGAACTCAACCTTTTTGATAAATTGGCTTCAAGAACTACCGCTGGTAAAATGTTAAACGCGATTAAAACTTATTTGTCCAATTACGACTTTAACAAGAATACGTTTAAATCCTTTATAGCTGTTTTTCCTCAAACAGAGGTAGATTCAGAAGAAGAATTCGAAAAGTTGTTGTGGAAACAATTGCAATATATCCACGAAATAGATGAGCAGCCTTGGGATCCAAATGTAAGTAGTGACCCTGAAAATGCTAATTTTAGCTTCAGCATAGCAGGCCATGCTTTTTATGTTGTCGGTATGCATCCTCATAGTTCTCGAATGGCCAGAAGATCTGCCTACCCCACGCTGGTATTTAATTTGCACAGTCAGTTTGAAAAGTTACGGGAAATGAATGCTTTCCAGAAAGTACGTGATAAAATCAGAGCACGGGATATTGCATTTCAAGGTCACATAAATCCAGTATTGAAGGATTATGGAGACAATAGTGAAGCCATTCAATACAGTGGTCGAAACACAGCCGAAAATTGGAAATGTCCCTTTCACTCAAAAAGTGAATTTTAAAATTTAGGCACAAATCAAATTATCCAATGTTATCCCTACTATTAACAATTATTGAAAACCTCAAAAGCTTAGCATGAATATTATTAAAAAACAGTCGGGAACTGCCTTTAAATTATTTAAAGGTCAAAAGTTAAAAGTCATCGACCCAGAAGGGATGCAAGTGAGTGACATGGTGCTTTTTAATGCAAATGATATTGGTGAGAAATTGTCCTCTGGGAAGACTTTGGATTTTGAAGAAACAATTCTCATATCTACCAATAATTACCTTTGGAGTAATAGGTGTAATCAAATGATGCAAATAATAATGGATACCAATGGAAGAAATGACTTTCTACTTGCGCCATGTAGTCCAGAGACATTTAAAATCATGTATAAGTTTGACGACTATCACCCGAGTTGTTTTGAGAATTTGTATACCAATTTAGCACCCTATGGAATTAAACCAGATGACATTCCCACGGCATTTAATCTTTTCATGAATGTTCAATTTGATCAAGATGGAAAAATAAAAGTCCTTCCACCAACGAGCAAGGCAGGAGATTACCTACTTTTCGAAGCCAAGATGGACCTTATTATTGCCTTGACAGCCTGTTCAGCAGAAGACAGCAATGGTGGGACTTTTAAGCCCATTCACTTTGAGATTTTGGATGAATTGGTTTAAGTACGCTCTTCATCAGAATTGACAAACTGAAATAAAAAACCTACCCAATTTAATTGGGCAGGTTTAAATCAATTGTTTGAAAGCAATAGTTCTTTTTTATTTAGGGAGGACATTTGAAATTAGCGAAACCTTTTCTATAGGTTCGCTTGCATTTGAATATATCCTAACCACACTATTTTGTTTGCCCATTTTCCCCGCGGAATTAAAAGACACTTTTATCTCAGCTGTTTTACCGGGTGCTATTGGCTCTTTGGGCCAGCTTGGCACTGTACAGCCACAAGTTGCTGCTACATTTGAAATAATTAATGGAGTTTTGCCGGTGTTTTCAAACTTGAAAACATTCTCCACTTTGTCTCCTTGCTTGATGTCTCCAAAATCTTTCGAATCAGATTCGAAAGTAATTACCGGACCATTTGCTGTTTTTTCCTGGGCGATTGCAAATGCTGTACTTAATACAACCGCTAATACTACTGTTAATAACCTTTTCATATTCATAAAATTAAATTCATTCCAAATTATGGAGTACTATACTATTTAATAAAAAAATTGTTATGAAAGTTCACCATAAACAATTCTTTTCTTGCTCTTGTCATAGCAGTATACAACCACCTGACGTAATTTCTATCAATTTGTTCCTCATTTAAATATCCCTGATCAACAAAAACAGCATCCCATTGCCCTCCTTGTGATTTATGACATGTCAAAGTATAAGCATATTTGACTTGTAGGGCATTTAGATAAGGGTCTTTACTCATGGCTTCCCTAATCTTGCTCTTTTTCTCTAAATCTTGATAATCTTCCGCCACTTGTTGATAAAGGGCTCTCCATTCTTCCATTGTCAAAGAAGGTTTATCAGAATGCAAGGTATCTAGAATCACACGAGCCTCAAATGGAACTTCATCTGGATAATCTATCAACCTCAATTCAAGTGTAGCAAACCTTAGGCCATATATTTCCTCAAATGAACGAATTTTAAGTATCTCTACAAAATCCCCATTGGCCAAAAAACTAACCTTGTCCGAAGAATCCATATAAGTATAATTGTTTTTGACAATCATTAATCGTTCTCCTGCGCTTAATTCATCTTCATAATAAAAAATAGAATTTCTAATGTACTTATTGTATTGAACTGCGGCCTTATTAGAGCGGGTAATAATCATCGTATTGTCCAATCCAAATTTATCATAGGCATACCTCAAACCATCTTCAAGTCTTTCACCTGTCATCCGGTAAAAATCATTAAACCCTCGGGTTTCAAAGGTGATCTTGGGTTTATCCCGAAGTACCTCATCTCTCAAAGTTGTAGCATTGGCCAATATCCCTGAATCCCGACCTTGCCTGGTAACTATAGTAAGTAAGGTTTCATTTACCTCTAATTTATAGTTTCTTATAAGGTAATTTTTATCTAAGGCAGGGCTATCATCGCTTCCTACTGGTGGCAGTTGCGCAATGTCACCTATTAATAATAGCCTATTCTCAGGATTTTGAAAAACAAAACCAATAAGATCTGCCAATAAAGACCTTCCTCCGATCCTATCATCAGACAACATGGAGGCCTCATCTACTATAAAAACAGATTTTTGATAGTAATTTTTTTGCACCGTGAAACCATCAACTCCTTCAGCGGTCCCTTGCTTGGCACGGTAAATAATCTTGTGAATGGTAAAACCTGTTTTGTCAGCATATGAACTCATCACTTTGGCAGCTCGACCAGTAGGCGCAAGCATAACTGCTCGCAAGCCAAGTGATGGTAATGCTTTTACCAAAGCAGCCAAAACGGTTGTTTTCCCTGTTCCTGCATACCCCTTTAGAATAAATGCTGAGGAAGAAGGGATTATTTTTCCCAAAAATGTATCCATCGAATTAAAAAAGTATTCCTGATCAGTAGTTGGCTGATGAGGGAAAAATTTCCTTATTCTTTCTGATGGCTTTGGACTTGCTTGATTATCTTTATGCATCTATTGCGAAACTAAGATGAAAAAGCCGAACATAAAAAAGGACATAATTGAAAATTTCGGTAACCGACTCAGGACGAGGGTTAATGGCATACTTATTCAGGACAATAAATTATTGATGGTAAAGCACCGAATGCATACAAACCACTCATTTTGGAATGTCCCTGGGGGTGGGATGAAATTTGGACAGGATGCAAAGGAGAATCTAAAAAGGGAATTTTTAGAGGAAACCGGGCTTAATATTGCTGTTAATGATTTCCTTTTTGTACATGAATTTTTAGAACCTCCGCTACACGCTATTGAATTGTTCTTTGAAGTTAGCCAAACAAGTGGTAAATTAGTAGTTGGAATAGATCCTGAGCTTGAAACCAACAAACAGGTTATAGAAGAGGTTAAATTTCTTAGCATTGAAGATATCAAAAAAATCCCATCCGAAAAAAAACATGAACTGTTCGGAAGAATAAATTCTCTGAATGATGTAAGAATATGGAAAGGATATTTTAATTTTGGAAATAAATGCATAAAATAGCATTCTAATTACGAACCATCAATTCTTTATAATAATTTAATTACGCTTTAAAGATATTCAAAATGACATTGAGTAAAATCTTATCGATTGTTTTTCTATTGGGAGCCTTAGGCCTCGGGTACAAACTTTATCTGGGTGTGGATGAAGTAGTGGAAGAAGAGAAAATTCTAAAAAGAACCGAAGATAGAATTATTGAAAAGCTAGAAATGCTTAGAGATGCCCAAATAGCTTATCAAGCTGCCAATAACGAATATGCTTCCAACTGGGAAGATTTGAAAAAATTCATCACTGAGGGTAGCATCTACTTGATACAAAGAACTGAAACCACCAAATTATTGGATTATGGTAAAGAAGAAACAACAGTAACTTTAGATACCTTAGGTGCTGTTAATGTACAGGATTCTCTTTTCAGTGCAGACAAATACCCTGATTTTGAATTGGATCTACTAAATGTAGTTCCTGGATCAGGAGGAAAAACATTTGAGTTCTTTGCAGACAAAATCGAGCGTAGCAATAGAGAAATTGCTGTGTTTGAAATCAGAGATCCTGCACCAAGAAATCCAGAAAGAAGAAAAAATAACAACGAGAAGGCTTTAAGAGTTGGTTCAAGAACTGATTCTTCTACTTCAGGAAACTGGGAATAAATTTGGATACGGTAGGTTCCCATATCCAAAGCAAATTCATTAGCGATAAATTTGATATGCAATCCATATCAAATTTATCGCTTTTCTTATATGAGAAACTTTTTGTTGTCGTTGCCCATTCAGGTGAGCACAAAGACATTGCTGCTACTTTCACCTATTCCTTCCAGGACAAGGAAACCATCAAACATATTGTAGACACAGCACCTATTTTTAATGCCCCAAATTCGGTAGGTAGGCTTTATATTCACCACCAAAGATTTACTTTGGTTCCTACTGCCCTATTTAACCCTGCTCAAGGAGACAGGTACCTTAGCTTTGCTACAGAGCTCAATGAACAAGTGGACAGTGTGATCTATACAGGAGTTGCTAATAACACCATTCAGGTAATTGGAACTGCCGACAAAGGCCTTTTAGAAACACTGGACAAAAAACTTCCTGAATTGGAAATAGCTCATGGCGCTTCGCATGTGCTGGGCTTCTTTCTAACCCAAACAAAAGATTTACTGAATCAAGAGTTGTTTATTCACGCCTCTCCGGACTGCATGTATTTGGCTGCTTTCCATAATGGAGAATTAAACCTTTTTAACAGGTTTGTAATAACAGAGGAAGCTGCTTTTCTCCGTTATTTATTTACATTTATCCAGCAAATGGCCTTTGATCGGTCTCATTGCAAGATTCGATTTTTTGGAAACCCTGAGTGGCTTCATACAAGTATGGAAAGCATGGGACGTTATTTCAAAAACATCCACCTAAGCATCCCTTATCAAAACACATCCTACCTAAAAGGAGCCGAGTCCTTTATGAACACACAACTTCTAGAGGCCTACTGGCAACAAAAACTTATTTCATGAAAAAGACAGCGCTTTTTCCAGGCTCTTTTGACCCTTACACAAATGGTCATCATGACATTGTCATGAGAGGACTAAATATTTTCGATGAGATAATTATCAGTGTAGGGCACAATACAAGTAAAAAAAACAGGTATTTCGATATTGATTTTATGGTTGATAAAATCAAAAATACTTACAAGAAAAACCCGTCTGTTAAAGTCATTGTATACGATGAGTTAACCTCCTCATTGGCAAAAAAACACGACGCAAAGTACTTACTCCGTGGATTAAGAAACACGACTGATTTTGAATACGAAAACACCATCAGTCAAATGAACAGGTATCTCAACGACTCCTTGGAAACGGTATTTCTTATCACTACTCCTAAATATGCCGCCATCAGCTCCACTATTATCAGAGAAGTTCATAAGTATGGTGGCAATGTAAACAAGTTCCTTCCTTACAAGGTCTGATAAATCTCAGGGTTTGACTTCAAAAATTGCTTGTACAGGTATCGCATAGAGGGATAGGAATTGATTAATGCGGTTTTGGCTTCTTGATGTTTCAACCATTTGATATCCATAATACCTTCCTCAACCTGTGGCTTCATTTTCGTATCATTGGTGCACTTCATATTGTACCAATAGGTTTTCTTCAGAATACTCTTCCTGTTTTGGGTATAAGTGTGCCAAGTAATGCAGATGGGCTTGTTTAGCTTTACTTTTACATTACATTCTTCCTCAACTTCTCTTACGGCACATCCCTCAGGGGTTTCTTTCTTTTCGAATTTCCCTTTTGGCAAATCCCACTTACCTAGCCTGAAAATAAAAAGCACTTTATCCTCTTTAGTAACCACACCACCAGCAGCTTTTATAATTACAAATCGGCTCTTTATAAACTTTTTTAATATGGATTTCTCATCCGTCACAAGCGTTACACTGTCCAAATTTTTCAGCTTCCTGGTTCGTAGGAGATAAAGCAATTGAACAATAATGTCTTTGGAGGGATTTTTTATCAGCACATCATCATGGAAATCAGCTGAGGCTGGCAATTCTACGGGGTTGTCATAAACGCATTCGAATGATTTTTTAGGTAAAAAATCTTTGGTGGCCACAAGATCCAGTGGCTTATCGTTGACGAAGATCTTCATAAACAAATCTAATTTTTTTAAAATTGCATTTTTTTTCCAGCGTGCACAACCCTGAGTAAATTTTAAATGGTTAAATTTATCCCATGGAAATTTATGATCAAAGCACCGCTTCTCAAATTGCAAAAAAGCTTCTTGAAATAAAGGCCATCAAACTGTCGCCTAAGGATCCTTTCACCTGGGCATCTGGATGGAAGTCACCAATATATTGTGACAACAGGCTATCGCTTTCTTACCCCGAAGTCAGAAAGTTTATTCAGGAAAAACTTACAAGTGTAATCCGAACTCACTTTTTAAATATTGAAGCCATAGCAGGAGTCGCCACTGCAGGCATTCCACAGGGGGTATTGATTGCCGACAAGCTCGACGTCCCTTTTGTGTATGTTCGTTCCAAAGCTAAAGGCCATGGGATGGAAAACATGATTGAAGGGAAAATTACTCCCGGACAAAAAGTTGTCGTTGTTGAAGACCTTGTCTCTACAGGAGGAAGTTCACTTAAAGCCGTCAATGATTTGCGAGCAGCAGGGTTTGAGGTCTTAGGTATGGTCGCCATTTTCACCTATGGTTTTGAGATTTCAGACATTAATTTCGAAAAGGAAGATGTCAAACTCTATTGCCTTAGCGATTATAGTTCCTTACTACCTCAAGCACTAGAACAAGGATATGTGTCTGAAGAAGACATGAACACCTTGGCCGATTGGAGAAAGAGCCCTGATACCTGGAACCCGTAATTTATAAGGGGACTACTGAATTGACACAAAGAATTCTGTCAGTAAATGACCCTTTGTAAAAGCCGGGAATTGGAGAAATCTTATCTAAACTCCTGGCTAAATTATGCTCATTTACTTTAGCGCAGAATTCTTTTCATTTTGTAGCACTCCAAGTCCAAACAAGGCAAAATCATATTTAACAGGGTCCGTAGCATCAAAAACGCGAAGGTTCTTTGTCAGTTCCATTGCTGTCTGCCAGTCAGTTTGCTTTCTTTTAATTAAGCCAAGGGATCGACCTATTCGGTCCACATGCAGGTCACAGGGGCAAACTAACTGGGAAGGAGAAATCTTGTTCCAAATACCAAAATCAACTCCTTTGTCATCTTTTCTCACCATCCACCTCAGAAACATATTGATCCTTTTGCAGGCTGATTTCTTTTTGGGAGTGGCCACATGCTTACGAGTTCTGCGTGGCTCTAGATCGGATTGAAAAAAATAAACATGAAAATTGGAGAGCAATAATTCCATGACATCAATATCAGTAGAGTAACCTAGAGTGAATGCCCTTTCCAGACTAAGATTGTCTTTATAATACCTCGAAAAAAAATCGATGAAATACAAGGTATCCAAATCATTGAAAGTTCTGTGCTTGAACCGCATCAACTGCTTAAGCTCTTGCTCAGAGTGATTTAAAACAAAATCATGAGGACTATTCCCCATCATGTCCATCAATTCCAGACTTTTATTGATAATGGTTTTTCTTTGCCCCCAGGCAAGAACAGCAGCGAAAAAACCGGAAATTTCAATGTCTTGCTGTTTTACAAATCGATGAGGAATAGAAACTGGATCGTTCTCTATAAATGAAGGTTGGTTAAAAAAGCTAACTTTTTCATCGAGAAACTCCTTTAAATCATCCATCCGATAGTGCTACTTTTACTTCCCCGCCTTGGGTTCCATCAAACCATTTAAGCAATAAAAACTGTTCGTCTTGCTCTGCAATATGCCAATCAAAGCACTTGATATTTGCCAAACTAGTAAGTTTGTCTTCTTCAGGCTTATACAAACAAATATCAAAATCAGGAATATTCGCCAATTCGGTGGTGTTCCACCTTTCAAGCAACCAGCCTTCTTTCAGAATAATGATTCGTTTTCCGAAAACATCATCTTCTATAACTGAAGGTATACCATCTGTGCGACGTATATGGTAGCACTCTGGACCAAAAATAATCTGTTTATGCAGTTTTCCTTCAATCAAATTAGACTCATCAGTTAACAAAGCCCATTCTGATTTATTTTGTATTTTGGGTGTAGATCCACTGAATTTGGTTAAAAACGAAGAAACCCACGAAAAGAAATAGGTTATACCGACGAACAATAGCCCAAAAGTAGCCAGAATTGGATAGGTCAAAACAAAAATAGCATTCCAAATAAATTTGAAAAACCTATGGAAGAAAAGTTCAATTGAATTCATTTACTAACTAATACAATTTCAAAATTAAGGCAAATTAATCAAACAAACAAAATTCAACTTTTCCTTAACAATACTCACACCCATCAGGATAATGCCTGACATTGTCAACTGATTTACCTACCTTTGCAGGCTGAAAACACCTAAGCACCATGACCCTAACTCAAGAGATAGCGAAAAGAAAGACTTTTGGAATTATAGCTCACCCTGATGCAGGAAAAACCACATTAACAGAAAAGATGCTGCTATTTGGTGGTGCAATCAAAACAGCAGGGGCGGTAAAATCAAATAAAATAGATACGGCCACCAAATCCGATTGGATGGAGATCGAGAAACAGAGAGGAATATCTGTTGCCACATCTGTGATGGGGTTTGAATACAAAGGGCAGAAAATAAACCTCCTAGATACACCTGGTCACCAAGACTTTGCTGAAGACACTTACCGTACGCTCACAGCGGTGGATTCTGTTATCATGGTTATTGACTGTGTGAAAGGAGTGGAAATTCAAACAGAAAAATTAATGGAAGTATGCAGGATGAGAAACACACCTGTAATTTGCTTTATTAATAAACTAGATAGAGAAGGACGTGATCCTTATGATTTACTGGATGAGGTAGAAACTAAATTAAACATTCAGGTAAGACCGCTCTCCTGGCCCATTTCTATGGGGAAATCTTTTAAAGGTGTTTACAACCTATATGACAAACAATTGAACCTGTTTACACCTAGTCAACGAAAGGTTAGTGATGACAGGGTTGTCATAGAAGACCTAAGTTCTAAGAAACTAGACGAAAGAATAGGGTCTAGTTTGGCCGATCAGCTAAGGGAAGATGTGGAATTAATTGAAGGGGTATATCCAGATTTTGATCCTAAGGAATACCTAGAAGGAACTGTTGCACCGGTATTTTTCGGCTCTGCAGTGAACAATTTTGGGGTAAAGGAAATGTTGGATACATTTATTCAAATAGCTCCCGGGCCAAAAAGCCGGCAGACCGAAGAACGTGAGGTAAAACCAGATGAGGATCACTTCAGCGGGTTTATTTTCAAGATTCACGCCAATATGGACCCCAAACATAGAAACCGTATCGCTTTTTTACGTATATGTTCAGGAACCTTTCAAAGGAACAAGCCTTATACCCATGTAAGAGGGACAAAACCGCTTCGTTTTTCTAATGTCACATCCTTTATGGCTCAGGACAAAGAAATAATTGAGGAAGCATTCCCTGGTGATATCGTTGGGCTTTATGACACTGGAAATTTAAAAATCGGAGACAGTATAACTGATGGTGAGAACCTAAACTTCAAAGGTATCCCTAGCTTTTCCCCGGAGATTTTCAGGGAGGTAGTAAACAAGGATGCCATGAAAACCAAGCAACTAGAAAAAGGCTTGCAACAATTAATGGAAGAAGGAGTGGCACAACTCTTTACCTTTGAGATAGGGTCTAGAAAAGTTGTAGGTACTGTAGGTCAACTTCAGTTTGAAGTAATTAAATTCAGACTCAAAAATGAATACAATGCCACTGCTGATTTTGTCCCTATGAACCTGCATAAGGCTTGCTGGATCACCAGTAATGACAAAAAGAAACTGGATGAATTTATCCGTTCTAAGCAAAGGCATATTGCAAAAGATAGAAACGGAAAATTAGTATTCATGGCAGAGAGTAAGGCTTGGTTACAAATGGTTCAGGACAATTTTCCTGAAATTGAATTCCACAACACATCAGAATATTAATCTTTTATCAAACCTGAGAAAAAATGAAAAAACCATTTAATGTAATATTTGAAGACAATCATCTTTTGGTTGTTAACAAATCTGCTGGGATATTGGTACAGGGAGATAAAACCGGAGATAAAACTCTTACCGATCTTTGTAAAACCTATATAGCAAATAAATACAATAAACCTGGCGCAGTTTTCTTGCATCCAGTCCATAGACTTGACAGACCAGTTAGTGGTGTGGTGGTTTTTGCCAGAACCTCCAAAGCATTGGAAAGGATGACTGCCTTGTTCAGGAAAAGAGAAGTTCACAAAGTTTACTGGGCCTTGGTAAAAAGAAAGCCAAGAGAAGAAACAGGTAAATTGACACATTGGCTGGTGAAAAATCCTGAAAAAAACGTTACAACAGCTTATGACAAGGAAGTTCCAGAATCCAAAAAATCTGAAATGACCTATAAAAGGCTAGGCAAATTAAACGACCATTGGTTACTAGAGCTTCGCCCAGTCACAGGTAGACCACACCAATTGCGTGTGCAATTAGCCTCCATGGACTGCCCTATTAGAGGAGATGTCAAATATGGGTTTCCAAAACCAAATCCTGATGCAAGTATTAACTTACATGCATTTCATTTGGTATTTATTCACCCCATTAAGAAAGAGAAATTATTCCTGAGAGCAGCCTTGCCTGAAGAACCATTTTGGGAGCAATTTCTGGAATTTGAAAACATAAAGTCAAGTGACCGCCATTTGGATAAAACATTTAGCGGCTAAAAATTACACGTAAAATGTTAAAGAGAGCTTTCATCATTTGGCTGTTTTTACTAGGATCTTTAACTGCATTTGGACAAGAAGAAGAGGGTGTTTTTTGGGAGATCGTAAGTCAAGATAATCCTCAGCCCTCTTATCTTTTTGGTACCATACACCTTATTTGTGAAGAAGATTTCAATATAAATGACCAGGTAACTAGCGCATTATCCAAAACTGATGTGCTTGTACTTGAAATCGACATGGATGACCCTCATTTGCAATCAGTAATGAGAGCCAACTTATTCAATAAAGATGGACAAAAAATCAACGACTTTTTAAACAAAGAGGAATACGAAGACATTCGAACTTTTTTAAAAGAAAGGACAGGTATGGATCTTGACATGTTACAGGAAATGCGTCCTATGATATTGATGTCCTTGCTTTATAACAACTTCTTGGAATGTGAAACCAAGTCTTTTGAGAATGAGCTAATGCTTCTTGCCAAAGAGGAAAATGTAGAAGTAGCAGGACTTGAGACTGTAGAAAACCAGATGTCTCTTTTTGACCTTATCCCACTTGAAGACCAATATGAGAGTTTTTACACCTACATTAATGACATAGAAAAAGGACAGGAAGAGTTTAGACTACTTATTGAAGCTTATAAACATGAGAAAATAAGCGAACTTTTTGAGATGGTTTCTGAAAGCCCTGAATACAAAGATTATCAAGACATCTTGCTTGCTGACAGGAATAAAAACTGGGTAGCACCTATGGAAAAAATCATGAAAGACAGCAGTGCCTTCTTTGCTGTTGGAGCGGGCCATCTTGCTGGTCCAGAGGGCCTAATTAATCTCTTAAAAAGAGAAGGGTACGAAGTGAATAGGATTCACCTATAAACCTCTTTGCTCTCACTTGGCTTGGTAAAAAAGGAATAAATCCCCCAAAAGCTCACAATCAAAAGACCTGCCACCAATAGATATTGCCATACAGATGCATCGGAAGAAAGGGCTTCTTGTATACTCCCCGCAAAGGCGCCGGTGGAAAAGGCAAGCAATGTCCTTGGCAACATTCCTAAAAACCCAAACCAGAGCACTCTTTTTAGTCCCGTTTCTAATAGTGCAAAGACTAAATTAGAGATTGCAAAGGGTATGACTGGGCTAATCCTAATAAAGAAAATAAGCCTTCCCATTAGATTTTTTTTATCATGAATCAGCTTGGCCGCTTTTGGATAGGGATCAAGAATCAATTCAAGACTATCTTTTTTCAAAATCTTTCCCAACAAATACCCTACAGCACTTGCAAAAGTATAAGACAAAACCAGATAGGGAAAGGCCTGCCAACCAAATAAGTAGCCTGTAATTACAGCAAAAAAAGTAGTTGGAATCAAAGCTAAGCCCATCAGGGTAATACCCATAAAACAATAAACAATGGCAACCTTTGGCTTGATAATTGACAAAATTGTCAATTCAGCCCAATTACTGTAAATCCAGCCACCTAGGGTTAAGGCTCCTATAGTTGGAATAATGCTCACCCATAGGATAGCCACTAGTAACCAAGGACTTTTGCTATAGATATTTCTAAAATGCTTGAAAATAGGCGGTTTTTTGTCCATCTTTGGACAAAACTAGAAATATTTCTGACTAAAAGTTCATCAAATTGAGGCTTTAAATGAGAACATACCTTATTTGATAGAAAAACCATATATATTAACCTATGAAATTTGCTACAAAAGCCATACATGCGGGAATTAAACCGGATCCAGGCACAGGGGCAATCATGACCCCAATCTTTCAAACCTCCACCTATGTACAAAAATCACCGGGCGATCACAAAGGTTTCGAATACTCAAGAACACAAAATCCTACCAGGCAGGCACTGGAAAACAATCTTGTAGCTCTAGAAAATGGCAATCACGGACTTTGCTTTGCCTCTGGAATGGCTTCCATAGACTGTATACTTAAATTATTGAAGCCTGGCGATGAAGTCATCAGTACCAATGATCTTTATGGGGGTACTTACAGGATTTTTACAAAGGTTTTCTCGAAATATGGAATAAAATTCCATTTTGTAAACATGGAAAACCCAGAAAACATCCTTCCTTATATCAACGAAAACACCAAGTTGATTTGGGCCGAAACCCCCACCAACCCAATGATGAATATCATTGACATCAAAGCACTTGGTGAGATTGCTAAAAGCAACAAAATCCTCTTTGGAGTTGACAATACTTTTGCCACCCCTTTTCTTCAGACACCTTTGGACTTGGGCGCGGACCTAGTAATGCACTCTGTAACCAAATACCTTGCAGGTCATTCCGATGTGGTAATGGGAGCCATTGTAGTAAAAGACAAACAGCTCGCTGAAGATCTTTCCTTCATTCAAAACTCTTGTGGTGCTGTACCTGGTCCACAAGATTGTTTCTTAGTGCTACGAGGCATTAAGACTTTGCACCTAAGAATGGAAAGACATTGCCAGAATGGTAAAACAATTGCTGCCTACCTAAAAAATCATCCTAAGGTAGACAAAGTGTTTTGGCCAGGCTTCGAAGATCACCCAAACCATCAGGTTGCAAAAAATCAAATGAAATATTTTGGAGGTATGATTTCTTTTACCTTAGAGAACAATCAAATTAAGGATGCAATCAGTGTTTTAGAAAACTTTGAAATCTTTGTATTGGCTGAATCTTTAGGAGGAGTGGAATCGCTCTGTGGACATCCTGCTTCCATGACCCATGCCAGTATCCCTAAAGCTGAAAGAGAGAAAGTAGGCCTATCGGATTCATTGATTAGGCTAAGTGTAGGAATTGAGGATGCTGAAGACCTTAAAAATGACCTTGCGCAGGCTTTAAATAAATTAATTTAGCATTTTAGTGAAGAGATATTGACATCGATTGTCAATATCCTTCGTTAATTCTTTATGATTTTTTTGTAGGAAGGCAAGAACCGTTTGGTACTTTTTACTTATATCTTCTTTTTTACCAAGATGACTTCCAAGATGTTGAAGTAACAGTTGATTTTTATGCCAATTCACCATCTCCTTAACCAGAAGGTCAATCTCTTGATGAACCTTATGGGTGAAAATGGAATTAAGGCCTATTGCCAACCTTATTTTTTCTAAAACAGTTACCTTTTTCAGCCCTTTGTAAATCTCACTTATGGTTTGGGCATCAAGCCGGGTTTTAGTGCCAAAATTGAAGAATTCAACCTCTTCATTGATGATTTGATTAATGGCAGTATTAATCGACAATATGGACATACCTTTAGAATATTGCCAGATATTTCTGTTGAGATCTTCCCACTTTTGTAAAGGTATTGAGAGAATCAGCTCATATACCTCAGAATAAACCCTATGTTTATCCGAGGAGATAAGCTTTTCATATTCTGGATAATCGTGTTTATTTGCCTGCATATAGGTTATATAACCATCTTGGATAAACCGAATATGCTTTACTTTTCTGAGGTTTTTATGCAACTCCTTAAAGGGGGTGAAAATTCGACCAATTTCACGCTTCTTATTAAAATGTACCCTTTCTAATAATTGGATATAAACCCTAAAAAATTCTAAATGGGATTCAAGCTCTATGGATTTTTTTGATTTTAACTTCTTCGATAATTCCTCAAATAATACCTTACCGGCATCATAGTGCTTATCAAAAACATGTAAAACCAGAGGTAAGGTAGAAGGTTCCATAGCTATTCGTTTATCTTTACAGTTGTCGCTCCATATCCAAAATTAGTCTTTTGACTATCCTTAAAATATTTTATTCCTTTAAGCTGACTTAAATATTTATGAATATTTTTCCTCAAAACTCCATTTCCAATTCCGTGAATAAAGACAATTTCATCCATACCTGATACAATCGCATCATTTAAGTTGGACTCAAAAGTTTTCATTTGAAGTTGAATCATTTCGCTGTTACTCATCAGGTCATAATCATCAGTCAATTTCTCTATATGAAGGTCAACTGAAGCAGGAGGTCTCTTAACCTTTGCTGCTGGATAAATATCTTGCGGAGCAGGATTGAGCTCTTTATTTAACTTACTAACATTAAGGGTTTTGATCGTTTCATCGAGCTTGAAAAAATAGGCGTCTTTATTTAACAATGGTGCCTTCCCCATAGTTTTGAAAAAGGAGGACGCTTTCAACTTTACATTCCGAACCTGAACAGGCTGCTGTTTTTCCAGACGCTTGTTCAACAAAACCATCATTATGCTGAATGGTGGCCATTGTTCAAATTCCTGAAGCATTTTTTCTCCTAACTTGGTAAATGACTTCGCCTTAACCACACCTGCACCAATATTTTTTGAATTGTCACCCTGCAATTCATCTAATGAATACAGACAATCTTTGGTTGTGTTGTTAATTAGCACCAGATCATGGACCTGATCGTTATAAGGAGCATAAGCTATATATACACCTTCTTCTTTGTCAGATTCATTGCTTTTCGAAACACTAGAAAGGAAGCCTGTAGTTTTTTTTGGCTTGGTGTCGAAATAGGCCTCCTCGGCTTCATTGATGAGAACCAACTCAGATTTTAAAGCAGGAATTCTAAATCCATCTTCAATTTCAATTTCAACCTGTCCACCAGAAGAAAGCTTGGTAATGACTCCTTCCTCCTTTCCATGCAGTAATCTTACCTTATCCCCTATGTTCATATTCCAAATTTACCAAATAGATTGGGGATATTCACAATTAATTGCCTTTGATTCCAGTATTTCATCTCAATCTAATCCTGAAATTTATTCTGTAAATCGACAATGATCTTTGATCCTAAAAATTCAAAGCCCCTTCTTTTCTCTAATAAGACCATTTCAAATACAGCCAATATTTTGCCATTTCTGACTTAAAAGTAACCTAGGCTAAAACACGAAAGCTTAAATATCAATCATTCGAGATGGGCCTAAATCCCGGTGATAAGCCACATAATCCTTAAATGCCCAATTATAATAAAAAAGGCCCATTTCAAGATGAAACGAGCCTTTTTCTATTTTTTTAAAGTACAATATTCACTATTTTCCCAGGGACTACGATCACCTTTTTAGGTTTTTGTCCTTTGGTCCATTTCTGAATTTGTTCGTCACCCAATGCAGCATCCTCAATTTCCTGTTTAGATAAACTAAGAGACAATTCAATTTTAGCTCTCATTTTACCATTGATAGACACAGGATACTGATGACTCTCTTCGGCAAGGTACTTTTCCTCAGCTTGAGGAAATTTAGAATTGATAATTGACTCCTCATGTCCAAGCTTTTCCCATAATTCCTCTGAAATATGGGGAGCATAAGGCGATAATACAACCAATAAAGGCTCCAAAACCTCTCTATTGTTACATTTTAAAGCCGACAGCTCATTTACACAAATCATAAATGAAGATACTGAGGTATTAAAAGCATGACGCTCAATATCCTCCTCCACTTTTTTCATTGTTTTATGCAAAGACTTTAGGGCTTCCTTGGAGGCTGGTTTATCAGAAACATTCCATTCTCCATTTTGGTCATGGAATAACCTCCATAGCTTTTTCAAAAATTTGAATACCCCATCAATCCCATTGGTATTCCAAGGCTTAAATTGCTCCAATGGGCCTAGAAACATTTCATATAACCTCAGGGTATCTGCCCCATAGCTTTCAATTACATCATCTGGATTGACCACATTGTACTTGGACTTTGACATCTTCTCCACTTCTGCACCACAATTATACTTGCCATCTTCAAGTATAAATTCAGCATCCTTGAGATCAGGTCTCCAGTTTTTAAATGCTTCCAAATCCAATTGATCATTATGGACAATATTTACATCAACATGCATTGGGCTCACATCGTGTTCCCCTATCAATCCACGGCTGACAAAGGTATTTGTACCTTTTTTTCGATAGACAAAGTTAGACCTACCCTGGATCATTCCCTGATTGATCATTTTTTGGAAAGGCTCTTCAATTGGCACAAGGCCCCTATCAAACAAAAACTTTGTCCAAAACCTTGAATAAAGCAAGTGCCCGGTAGCATGCTCTGCCCCTCCAATATATAAATCTACGGCTCCCCAATATTCAGCAGCACTTTTACTTACAAATTCTTCCTTATTGTTGGCATCCATGTAACGGAAAAAATACCAGCTTGAACCAGCCCATCCCGGCATGGTACTCATCTCTAAAGGACAATTACCTGAATCAGTTTTATAAGTCCAGTCTTTGGCTCTACCCAAAGGTGGTGCTCCATCTTCTGTAGGCAAATATTTATCAACTTCAGGTAGCCTTAAAGGCAAATCACTTTCATCAATAAGGTAAGGTAAATTATCTTTAAAATAAACAGGAAGAGGCTCACCCCAATAACGCTGACGGGTAAAGATTGCATCCCTCATTTTATATTGGATCTTGCCTTTTCCGATTCCTTTTTCTTCTAGAAAAGCGATGGCTTTGTCCATGGCTTCCTGCATTTCCAATCCACTTATAAAACCGGAATTCATGATAGTCCCACCTTTACCTGGGAAGGAACCTTCAGACATATCTCCTTCTATAACCTGCCTTTTTTCTAACCCAAAGTGATTGGCAAAATTGAAATCACGTTCATCATGCGCTGGAACAGCCATAACAGCTCCTGTTCCATAACCAGCCAAAACATAATCCGCAATCCATATTGGAATAGCTTCACCATTGAATGGGTTTTTCGCATAACTACCTGTAAATGCACCTGAAATGGTTTTCACATCCGTCATCCTATCCCGCTCTGACCTGTTCTTGGCCTGAGCTACATAATCTTCTGCAGTTTCTTTTTGATCCTTAGTTATCAACTTCTCTACCAACTCATGCTCAGGTGCCAAGGCCAAATAAGTCACCCCATATATGGTATCAATACGGGTAGTAAAAACCTTGATCTTTTCGTCCTGACCTACTACATCAAAAACCATTTCAGCACCAAGAGATCTGCCAATCCAATTCCTCTGCATTTCTTTAACTGGATCCGGCCAATCAAGAGCTTCCAGGCCATTGAGCAAACGTTCTGCATAAGCAGTTATTCGCATGCTCCACTGCATCATGCGCTTTCGCTCTACAGGATGCCCCCCTCTTTCAGAAAAACCATCTTTGACTTCATCGTTTGAAAGCACTGTTCCTAAAGCTCCACACCAGTTAACTGTGGTTTCTGCCAAATAGGTCAACCTGTATCTTAGCAGCATTTTCTGTTTTTCCTCTTCGGAAAATTGATTCCAATCGTCCTTACTGAACAACTCAGTATCATCGTCACAGACTGCCTTTATATTTTTATTCCCCTCTTTATCAAAAACCGAGATTAGATGAGCAATAGAAAGAGCCTTGTCAGCCTCTAAATCGTAATAGCTTTCAAATAGCTGACAAAAGATCCACTGGGTCCAACGATAATACTCAGGATCGGAAGTTCTTACCTCCTTGCTCCAATCAAAAGCAAAACCTATGTTTTTTAATTGTTCAGTATACCTTTTAATATTGTCCTCAGTGGTTAAGGCTGGGTGTTGCCCGGTCTGTATCGCATATTGCTCTGCCGGAAGCCCGAAAGAATCATAGCCCATTGGGTGCAATACATTAAAGCCTTTTAATCTTTTATATCGTGTTACAATATCAGAAGCTATATATCCCAGTGGGTGTCCTACATGTAGTCCCGCCCCTGAAGGATATGGAAACATATCCAGAGAATAAAATTTTGGCTTATTTGCTACCGGATTGGCATTGAAAATTCCCGTTTGCTCCCAACGGTCCTGCCATTTTTTTTCAATGGTGCGAAAGTTATAATCAGACATTTTCAGTAATTGTAAAATTATTGGTCAATTCAATTCCAAAAGTATAAAAAATATCCCTATTCATTTCGAATATGGGTCACTATATGCGATTCACTAGATAATTAACAAAAAATGATGTGCTAAACTTTACCAGTACCGAAATCCCCTACCCTTTTTACGGAAGATCCAGTTGTCCCATATATCTTTAGAAAAATAGATCTCAGCCCCAAAGTTCAAAGTAAAATAGCCATCGTACCTTGCACCAGGCTCATTGAGCCGTGGATCTCCACTACCTCTCCTTGCACTCCCTCTGGTATTTCTTATTAATTCAATATTAGGTTCACCATTAGGAAGTAAAAACCTGTCTTGCCTGATGGAAAGACGCAACCTGTCTGGATTTTCTCCTGATATATAGTCATCAATTAATTCTTCATAATACCCTGAAATATTAAAAGTACTGACATCATCGAGGTAATCAGAAAATGTGAATCGATAGTTCCCCTCAATAAAAAAGTCCATATAGACATTGGCTTTATATTTTATACCTAGCCCCATGGGGAAAACGGTTACAATATTATTGTAAAGCTCATTTTCAGTTCTTAATGGGCGCAGATCCACCCATCTTCCATTGTAAGTTGTTTGTGGATTATTGGTACTGGCGCCTATACCAAAAAAGACATAGGGGTTAAAAAACTCTCTGGTGATATTGTAAACTTTTACAGGCTTCAAGTAATATTCCATCAACAAAGCTGCTTCCCAATTCCTACTTCGGAAATTTAAATTTCTAGGTATCCTCCCACTAGAAGGATCAGCATGATCATCCTGCCCCGAGATTTGATAATATCCAATGTCACCTCTGGCCTTTAAATTAGTTCCAACAATATATCTGGCACTAATCCCTGCATTATAGTCTGGTTGAACTCCTTCTTTGTATTGCCAAAGCGCATAAAGATCTCCAAAATATTGAGAAGGCCCACCTTGAATGGAAAATGACCATGGTTCTTCAACCCTAAACCTATAAATACTCTGGGCAAATGTTTGTATTGAAATTGCTGTTAGAAAAAATGCTATAAAAAATATTCTCTTCCTCATTTTTCTCTTGTACCTTATCTTTTGTCATTAACCAATTGGCAATAAACCCCATAAAGATAAATAGATTGGCCCAATAAAAAAATTAGTCATTGTCAATTTTGTGTAAGCCAGAACGAATATGCAAGTCTCTCTGAGGAAAAGGAATTTCCACATTCTCCTCTTTAAACCGCCTAAAAATCTCATAATACAACTGGCTTCTCAATACACTTGGTCGGTTAGTATACTCAGTAGTCCATACCCTAAGATTAAAATCAATACTACTGTCATTGTATTTATCAAAAAGCACATCAGGTTTAGGCTGTTTTAGAACCCCTGAATTCCTCTCCACCACCTCTAGCAATATCTTTTTAATTTTTTCCGGATCTTCTTTGTAAGAT
This sequence comes from Cyclobacterium sp. L-R, assembly GCF_056859355.1. Taxonomy (NCBI): domain Bacteria; kingdom Pseudomonadati; phylum Bacteroidota; class Cytophagia; order Cytophagales; family Cyclobacteriaceae; genus Cyclobacterium; species Cyclobacterium sp. L-R. The sequence goes on along the minus strand of NZ_JBSXOH010000083.1, from coordinate 135,445 downwards.
ACCCCTACAGGTATGTTGAACCTTATATTCCCGTCATTATAAGACCAATTGATCACTGAATTATCTATGAATTGACTATTGGGTACTATTATTGCAATATTATCATTTGTAAGAATAATTGTAGACCTGGCCGAAATTTTAACCACATCTCCATACACATCGTCTACCTCTATCCTATCTCCTACTTTTATTGGTCTTTCGAATAATATAATCAGCCCACTGATAAAATTATTGGTAATATTCTGTAAACCAAAGCCTATACCAACACCTATAGCTCCTGCTAAAATCCCTAAAGCACTTAGGTCTACATTGCTATTTTGCAAAATGGTAACAAGGCCAATAATAATCAATAGGTATTTAAAAATGGTGGCAATCGATTGCCTCATCCCTAACTCCAGCTTATACCTGGCCAATATTTTATTGGCTAGAAATTTCCTCGCTAACTCAGAAATAACAAATACCAAAATGATAGAAAAAGTCAATCCTAAGAACAATCCTATGGTAAGATTCGTTTCCCCAACCATTAACAGTTTATAATTGAGTAACGCATTGATTTTATCTAGGAAACTACTGAAATCGCCTCCTTTAATGTCTTGTATTATTTCACTCATAACTTAATGATTTTGTCAAAAAGACTTCTAAACTTAATAAAACAATATAGTGAATTAAAAAATATTATTTTAAAACTATCAACTTACACATTCAAATATTATGCTTAACTAACAACATCATTAAGTTTGTTTTTAGCACATATTGAAAATCATTTAAAAAATTACGCTTGTATTTCTACTATAATTTACATTTTAGGTACATTTGTTGCTAATTTCATTCTCATGAGTAAACAAAAGGAAGAACTCGAACACAGGCTTAAACTCAGAAACATCAAACATTCTGATTTTAATGACATCCGTGATATAATGGTCTCAACGTATAAAACCCAGGCCATGTCTTGGACCAAGGATGAATTCAAAAGTCAACTTAACGCCTTCCCTGAAGGTCAGATTTGCCTAGAAGATAATGGCAAGGTAGTAGCTGTCGCGATGAGCCTTATTGTAGATTACTCCAAATATGGAGACAATCATTCTTATGATCAAATCACTGGCTTTGGCAAATTCGATACCCATGATCCAGAAGGAGACACCTTATATGGTACGGATGTATTTGTAGACAGAGAATACAGAGGCCTACGCTTAGGCAGAAGACTATATGATGCAAGAAAGGAACTTTGCGAAAACCTTAACCTGAGGTCCATTATAGCTGGGGGGAGAATACCAGGATACAGCAAATTCGCAGACCAAATGTCGCCGAGAAAATACATAGAATTGGTTAAGAACAAGGAAATATTTGACCCTGTACTTTCCTTTCAGCTTGCGAATGAATTTCACGTTAGAAAAGTCATTACCAAATATCTTCCTGAAGACACTGATTCACGTGCTTACGCCACATTACTTGAATGGATCAATATTTATTATGAAAAAGACGAAAAATTAATTGGCAATAAAAAGACAATTGTTAGGTTAGGCCTCGTTCAGTGGAAAATGAGAAGATTCATTGACGTGGATGACCTGATGCAGCAAGTAGAGTTTTTCGTAGACACTGTTTCTGATTACCAATCTGACTTCTGCCTGTTCCCCGAATTTTTCAATGCCCCTCTATTGGCAGGTTTCAATAAAATGGACGCTTCTGAGGCCATCAGAAACCTAGCTGACTATACTGAGGAGATAGTCAATCGAATGCGGGACCTAGCCTTGTCCTATAATGTCAATATTATAGCTGGAAGTATGCCTGAATATGATGGGAAAAAACTTCGAAATGTAAGTTACCTTTGCAGAAGAGATGGTACCATGGACAAGCAATACAAACTTCATATCACACCTGATGAACAATCTTATTGGGGCCTTCAGGGTGGAAATGGCATAAAAGTATTTGATACTGATGCTGGTAAAATTGGAATCCTTATCTGTTATGATGTGGAATTCCCTGAGTTGGGTAGAATTTTGGCAGAGAAAGAAATGGATATACTATTTGTTCCATTTTGGACAGATACAAAAAACGCCTACCTAAGAGTAAGCACCTGTGCCAAAGCCAGGGCCATAGAGAATGAATGTTATGTAGCCATCACGGGCTCGGTAGGTAATTTACCAAGAGTTGAAAATATGGACATCCAGCATTCTCAGGCGGCGATTTACTCTCCTTCTGATTTTTCTTTTCCTCATGACGCAATAATAGCAGAAGCTTCTCTCAACACAGAAACAACCATCGTTGCTGATGTTGATTTAGGACTATTGACAAAACTACGAAAAACAGGTAGTGTGCGAAACCTCGAACAAAGAAGATTGGATTTGTATTCCATACAATGGAAAAACAAGAGATAATGAATTACTTTAATACGAATTACGAAAAGGCCCTAAAGCAAGCAAGTCAAATAAAGCTTATTGTCACAGATCTGGACGGTGTATTGACGGACGGAGGAATCATTCTGGACGACAATGGTATGGAGTACAAAAGGTTTCAGGTGAAGGATGGTCAAATCATCCCATATTTACATAAATTCGAAATTAAAACAGGAATAATTACCGGCCGAAACGTACAGGTTTCCAAAATCCGCTGCGAACAAATGGGAGTAGATTTTCATTTCCATGGTATCCGTGATAAATGGAAAACTTTATCGGAGGTAATTGGGGAAATGAAATTAAATCCAAGCCAGGTTGCCTATATTGGAGATGATATAATCGACCTTGAGTTATTATTGAATGTTGGTTTTTCGGCTGCTCCTGCCGATGCCATGGACTATGTCAAAGAAAAGGTAACTTATGTCACTTTAAAAAAGGGAGGACAAGGGGCATTTAGAGAATTGGCTGACTTAATCCTATTTTCAAATGGAAACCTGCCCTCTTCACCTGTCAAAATAAACAGCTCATCACCTAACTATTAAAATCGAAAAATGGAAAGAAGCAAGCATACCATGACCATCAAAGAAAACATTGAACTAGGTGGAGATCAACCCGTTTTATTCTCTGGTCCTTGCGCTGTAGAAAGCATGGATATCTGCTTGGAAATCGGTAGTACGGTTAAAGCCCTTTCTGAAAAACATGGTTTTGAATATGTCTTTAAAGCTTCATTCGACAAAGCAAACAGGACCTCCTCTGATTCCTACAGAGGCATTGGTTTTGATAAATCTTTGCAAGTATTACAAACGGTTGGCAAAACACTGAATGTACCAATAGTGACAGATGTTCATGAAAGCTATCAGGTAGAAGCAGTGGCTGCAGTAGCTGATGTTATTCAGATTCCCGCCTTTCTATGCCGGCAAACAGACCTTCTGATAGCTGCAGGAAAAACAGGTAAGGCAATTAAAATTAAAAGAGGACAATTCATGGCTCCGGAAGACATGAAATATGCAGTAGATAAAGTTAGGGGGACAGGCAATGACAATGTTGCGCTCACAGAAAGGGGATTCTCATTAGGCTACCATAATCTTGTTGTGGACATGCGCGCTCTTCCTATTATGCGCCAGTTTGCTCCAGTAATATTTGATGTCACTCATAGTGTTCAACAACCTGGAGCCAATAAAGGAAGTAGTGGCGGACAACGTCAAATGGCACCATATCTTGCCAGGGCAGCGGGGGCTGCAGGAGTAGATGGATTCTTCATCGAAACCCATCCCAACCCTGCCATTGCCTTAAGTGACGGGCCAAATATGATCCCTCTTGCTGACATGGACAGCTTTCTTGCAATGCTGAAAAGTGCATGGGAGCTAGGAAATCAATTCAAAAATTATTCCTTGTTATGAAAAAAGTAAAGTGGTGTTTCTATTTTCTACTGGTAATCCAACTCTTTTTCCTAAAGCTAGTGGCTTTTGCGCAAGACCAATCTGTAACCAACGAAATTAGAACGCTACTTGAAGGAGACAGTACCTATTTAAACATCGTCTTTAATGATAGTCCTTTACATTCTCCAAGCGAATTATTCTCCTTTTATTCCGACAGGGCATTTGAACCCAGCTGGTCTGTAAACCAAATCCTCACATGCAATGCTCTTGAATTGCGTTTACTCATTCAACAAGCTGAATTCGAAGGCTTGGTACCAGAGGATTATCACCTTGAAGGACTCAATCCCTTTTTTGAAAAATTTTTCAATGGAACACCATTAACACCACTAGAACTGGCTAAGGTGGATTTTTTGCTAAGCGATGCATTCATCTTATATGCCAATCATATTTATACAGGTAAGGTACATCCTGAACATATTAATGGTTCTTGGGAAATAATACAAAAAGTTAACGAGCCTAAGGTTCTGGAAAAACTAAACCTAGCCGTTACTCAAAACGAGGTCAGAACCCAGATATTTAGCCTTCATCCCAAATTTGCCATCTACAAACGCATGAGGCAATCTATGATCAAATACCTTGATCTTCAAAAAGAACAAGTAGATGAGAAATGGGAGACTATAAAAATCAAGGACGCAATCGAACTTTCCCAGGCGAATCCACAAATCAACACCATCAGAAAAAGACTTTTATTTTGGGCTGACTTAGATGATTACCAAGTCCAGGAAGGAAATGGAGATATTTATGATTCCCTGTTGATGGAAGGCGTTAAAAATTTCCAACAAAGAAATGGTCTTCAAGCCGACGGAGTATTGGGAAAGGCCACAATTGAGGCATTAAATAAAAATCCAAAAGAGCTTATCAAACAGGTGAGTGTAAACATGGAACGGTTAAGATGGCTTCCAGACACTACAGTAAATGAATTCATACTGGTGAACATTGCCAATTATAGCATGGAATATATTCGGGAAATGGACACCTTGCTTCACTCTAATGCTATTGTGGGAAAGACCTATAGAAAGACTCCTGTATTTAATGCGGGCATGTCCTATTTGGTATTTAGCCCTACTTGGACAGTTCCTCCTACAATATTAAAAAATGATGTGATTCCTGCAGTGAAGAAAAATTTAAATTATCTGACTGCTAAAAACATGAGAATTCTTGATTTTTCAGGCCAAGAAATCAACCCCTCTACTTTAAACTGGAAATCGGTTAACGGAAACAACTTCAAATACATGGTAAGGCAGGATCCAGGTAAGGACAATGCCCTTGGCCAGGTAAAGTTTATGTTTCCAAACAAACACAACGTATACATTCACGACACTCCTTCAAGAACACTTTTCTCCAAAGAAGACCGGGCATTAAGTTCAGGATGTATTCGTATACAGAAGCCTTTTGAACTGGCTAAGCTTTTACTTGCAGATCAACCCGATTGGACAGACGAACTGATTAAGAAGGCAATGTCATCAAGTAAAGCACAATCTGTTAGCCTTACTAGAAAAATCCCTGTCATCATCCTCTATCTTACTTTTTGGACAGACAGCAAAGGTAAAGAGCAAGTAAGAAAAGACATCTATTCCAGAGATGATGAATTGTTTCTATTACTGCAAAAACCTGTGATAAATACTAATTGAATCCTATAATAATTTTGTATTAGCCTGCCGATAAATTACCGATAAAAGCAGATTGATTTAAATATTCTTTTTCACTGGCATGAATAAACAAACAGCTTTTGTCCTTTATCAAGTCAATAATATCCTCAAACTCATCATCTGGTAGTGCTGGACAGCCAAGGCTTCTCCCCAACCTACCATGACGCTTAACAAAAGAAGCTTCTGCGTAATCCGCTGCATGCATCACTATGGCCCTTAACCTAGCATTGTCATTGACACCTTCTTCCATACCGTCTAACCTTAGGGACTTGCCATGTTTACCAAAATAAGTTTCTCCTGTCAGGTAAAACCCAAGACTACTCATGTAACTTTCAGGAACATTTGAAAATTTCTCAGCATGAAGCCCTCCAGAATTTCTCCCATGAGCAACCAAAGAGACATGTTCCATGCCTTGGTTTTGAATATCGATAACCCAAAGTCTTTCTTCGGAAGAAGGTAAATCAAAATCTATAATTGTCAATGGTTTTCCTTCTTCAAGCATACCTTCACTCACCATTTTCAAATACCCTTCATAGGCCAATAACAGGACTTCTTTCTTCAAGGACTTATGATCCGCACGAATGTTATCCCATAAATTTTCGACCACAGTCTCCACCTTACTTGAAACAAGTTTTGGCTCATTTTTTCTTACCTGGTCTTCAAATTTTTTTACTTCAAATGAAAAAACCGGGAAAACGACTAGAAGTGTAAAGGCTATAATTTTTAACATAAAATGAATAGTTATAGATAGGATTTGTACCTGAATCCAACCCTAAAAAAGCAATACCACAAATATATAAGTCAATAAAGCTGGTAAATAATTCCCTGAACCATTGGATATTTATTTTAAAACCTTAATATTTCTTCAATATTATTGACAGCCAACTGATTAACAACCTACCAACCGAAATACAACGGGTTATTAAAACAGATATTACATCTTTTAAATAAATTCTCAATTATTTTAAAATACTGCAGCTACACAAGTTACAAACCACTGATAACCAGGACATAAAAAACAAAAAAAGGAATTCACCCTTTCAAATTAAGAAACGCAACAGACACTTTGGTAAATAAAGGAATCATCTCTTAATAGGCTAAAGTGCTTTATAAATTTATCAAATAATTTAACGATTAGCAACTCCTTTTCATGGTAAAAGCCCTTGGCAAAATAAGAGCTAAAGCATATATAATTGTTCTTAAGGCATCTTTTACTATCATCTGCGCTATTTAACAAACCACGGTTTGATATTAAAACTTCAAAGAATTCATAACGTTTATACTAACCAGAACCTTGTTAAACTTTAGCAATGAACCAAGATTCTCTATTATTTAATTAATTTTGAACCCATTCCCCCTAATTCTTTGTTCTTTCGGTTGGAATAAAAAAATGGGATTAAAACGATTTCCAGGTCTTTTATCAAAAACACCTACTTTACGTTTTCTTCTCCCTTGGCGGGTTAATGAAACCATATTAAACAAAATTGGAAATCATCTGTTAGTGAATTTATGAAAATAGCCATTTATCGAAAAGAACACTTTAATGCTGCCCATAGGCTTCATAATCCGAAGTGGTCAGAAGAAAAAAACAATGAGGTTTTCGGGAAATGCAATAATGCCAGCTACCATGGTCACAATTACGATCTGGTAGTAAAATTATCTGGACCCATTGACCCAGAAACGGGTTATGTTTATGATATGAAAAGGCTTAAGGATGTAATAAAAAAACATGTTACCAGTAAACTTGATCATAAAAACTTAAATTTAGACGTCGATGAATTCAAAAACCTTAATCCAACTGCAGAAAACATTGCTGTGGTTATTTGGAATATTTTGAGAGAAGAAATTGAATTAAAATACGACTTAACAATTCGATTATATGAAACAGAAAGAAACTTTGTTGAATTCAGCGGAGATTGATCTCAATCAAACCATTGACGACTTAGGAGACGAACATATTTCTTCCTCCCATGAAACTCCATTGAGGGAAGATGCCTTTGAAATGGATGATGACCTGAAAATGGAATTGATTGAAAAACATTTTAAAGAGATAATGAACATTCTAGGAATGGACCTCAAAGATGATAGCCTGAAAGGCACACCACGTAGAGTTGCAAAAATGTTTGTTAAAGAGGTTTTTTCAGGCTTAGATCCTAAAAACAAACCTGAGGTAAAATTATTTCAGAATAAATACCGATACAATGAAATGTTGGTGGAGAAAGACATCACATTTTTCTCCCATTGTGAGCACCATTTTGTGCCCATTTATGGTAAGGCCCATGTGGCTTATATTTCCAAAGGAAATGTTATTGGTTTGTCTAAGATCAATAGGATTGTCCAATATTTCGCTAAAAGGCCTCAAGTTCAAGAAAGGCTTACAGTTCAAATTGGCAACGAGTTAAAAACAGCCTTGGGAACTGATGATGTAGCTGTAATTATGGATGCAGACCATATGTGTGTATCCAGCAGAGGCGTTAGAGACACCACCAGTAGCACGGTAACCTCTTTCTACAGTGGGCAATTTGAAAATGATTCTCAAAAGAGAAATGAGTTTCTCAAGTACATTTCAATGGCCCGGTAATATTCCGCAGACAAAGACCATTGCTTTCAACAAGCTTCTTAAGAAGAGCTGCCTAGGGGTAGTTCTTCTTTTTTTTAAGCTATTTATAAAGAATTATTAAACAATTTGACCACTTTTTCATTCTTATAAGTAAATAATGAATGTATAAATGAAGGGGAGCAATATTGTAATTATAGGGGGAAACAGTGGGATTGGTAAAAAGGTAGAAGAAATACTTATCAACGAAGGGGCTAAAGTATTTTCTTATTCAAGATCCAATTCGGGTTCTAATCATTTGGATATCCTAGAAGATTTTGAAGAGATACCCAAGCTACCTGATGTAGTACACGGATTGGTTTATTGCCCGGGGACCATCAACCTAAAACCTTTTAAGCGGATTAAGATTAGTGAATTTAGACAGGATTTAGAAATCAATTATTTGGGTGCAATAAAAACTCTACAATACTTGGAAAGTTTCTTAAAAAAAGCCAAAAATGCTTCTGTTGTACTTTATAGCACTGTTGCAGTTCAGACTGGCTTGGGCTTTCACAGCTCAGTGGCAGGAGCAAAAGGAGCGATTGAAGGACTTACTAGGTCTCTTGCTGCAGAATGGGCTAACTCAGGGATTCGCGTAAATGCTATTGCACCATCTCTCACTGACACAGCTCTAGCAAATTCCTTGCTTTCCACTGATGAAAAAAAAATAGCTGCAGCCAATAGACATCCTCTAGGACGATTTGGAACAGTCGATGACATCGCATCCTCTACTGTTTTTTTATTATCAGACAAATCATCATGGATAACTGGACAAATATTAAAGGTCGATGGAGGCATGTCTGTAATTAAATAGTCATTTAAAAGGCCTTTTTAGTTAAGATTGCAAAGGGATCAACCCAGGTACCAAAACAGCAGAGAAATGAGGACTCCACCGGAATCATATTTAATTTTTAAAGCAGAATTAAAAAAAGCACAGCTTGAAAAAGAGTTGTTAAAGCAAGAATATGAAGAAAAACTTACTAATATCAACCGGGAGCTTTCTAGGTTAAAGGAACAAATTTCAGCGCAACAAGAATTGATGAAAACTACCATCAACTATGCGATTAAGCTGGAGGATGACCTAGAAAATTTTAAACAAAAAGTAGAAAGTAAACCAAAAAACTCTTTTCACTAAAATATACTCCACAATTGCCGTTAGACTTACAGGTAACAAGTAAAAAGATACTGATTATGACCGACACCATAAATACAGTTGCACTAAAGGATTTCGAAGTTATTCTTGCGGAAAAGTATGCTCAAGTTTTAACCAATAAAAGTAAGGGCATTATCATTTGCATTTTATTGGTAGACTATGTCCCTATTGCAGATTTCAAAGCTGTTTTCAACAAAATAACTACAATCATAAAAGCTGGAGCTTACCAGAAATTTATTTTTGACAAACAAGCATTAAGGGCTTTTCACCAGCCAAGTATGGAATGGTACTTTTTGGAGTGGAAAAAAGAAGTGTATCAATACGGAATCAAAACCCATAGAAAAATTCTACCCAAGGAGGCCTGGTTTGTGAAAATGGTGATGATCGCTAAAAAACAGATCATTATGGATCATCCGGCTAATATAATTAAAGACCTTGATATTAAATATTGTGACACTATAAATGAGGCCATCCTAAATTAATGAAGCATTTCACCAAAGAAGCACTGTTAACCGCTGGTACTGCCTACAATAAAAATTTTATAAACTGCCTGAGCGGATATAAAAGCCTGAATTTAATTGGAAGTATCAACGAAGAAAGTTCAGAAACAAACCTTGCTCCGTTTAGTCAGGTTTTCCATATTGGGGCCAATCCACCTACAGTAGGCATTTTATTCCGCCCCCATTCCGTGGAACGACACACTTTGGAAAACATCCTACAAAATGGACATTTCACACTCAACCATGTGACAGAATCCTTCTACAAAGAAGCTCACCTTTCCAGTGCCCGATGGGAGAGGTCGGAGTTTGAGGCAACAGGTTTAAAAGAGGAATACTTAAATAATTTCATTGCGCCTTTTGTAGAAAAAAGTCCTTTAAAAGTTGCTTGTCTTCTTAAAGACAAGATCACCTTGGCTGTTAATGAAACGGTATTAATTATCGGAAGTATCGAAGAAGTATGGATAAAGCCACAAGCTGTTGAGGAAGATGGATTCATCTCCCTCGACAAGCTTGGAACCATTACCGTATCTGGATTAGACAGTTATCATATCGCAAATAAACTGGCTAGATTGACCTATGCCAAACCTGATAAACCAGTAAAAGAACTTTAAAAAAATCTTCTTTATTCGCTGCTATTATTGCTTATCTGACAGAATACGACTGTGCAAAAGAGCGACCTCCAGGAGTAAGTCCTTCCACTCGCAATTGCCCACTAAATTCTTCTAGAAACTTACCTACCTCCTCAGGATCTTTTACTGGTTCGTCATTTATATGAGTTAGAATAAAACCTTCTCCAAATCCCAAATCTCTCAAATATCCGCGTGTGACGGAGGTGATTTTCACTCCATATGGAATACCATAACGGTCCATTTCAATCGCATTGATTGTTTCTAATTTGGCACCAAGTAATGCAGAAGAATAAAAGGACCTTTTAATAACACCTGTTCCTCCCAGAAGGTTTTGCAGGGTAATTTGAACATTTCTCTGTTTCCCTTCTCTTAGGTAAGTGATTGTTATCTTATCACCAGGGTAGTAGTAGGATAGGGCTTCTTCAAAACTACCTTTACCGGTAATTGCATTCCCGTCAATCTGAACGATAATATCATTCTGTTTGATTCCTGATTTCTCTGCTGCTCCATTTCTTATAACATGTGAAACTATTACGCCATCCAAAGATTTTAAATCCATGGTTTCCGCCAATTCCTTAGTAATTACATTGACTTCAATCCCAGGAATAGCCTTTTGAACCTCTCCGTATCGGATGAGGTCATTGGCAATTTTGGTGGCTATATCCACTGGAACGGCAAAACCATAGCCGGTGTAGGATCCTGTCCTACTTAATATGGCTGTATTTATACCTACCAATTCTCCTTTTACATTTACCAAAGCACCACCTGAATTTCCTGGATTAATAGGTGCATCCGTCTGGATAAAGGATTCCAGAGGAAATTCTCCCCCCATGATATTGATCTGCCTCTCCTTTGCCGAAACGATCCCCGCTGTCACGGTTGAGGTGAGATTAAAGGGATTTCCTACTGCCAAAACCCATTCTCCAATTTTCAGCGCACGACTGCTACCTATTTCTATTGCCGGAAGGTTTTCTGCTTCAATTTTCAACACAGCTATATCCGTGTTGGCATCAGAACCTATCAGACTGGCTTTATAAGTCCTTTTTTTATGGATAACTTCTATAGTTTCCGCTTTATCAATAACATGATTATTGGTAATGATGTACCCGTCCGCTGAAAAAATTACCCCAGACCCTGTACTCACTGTTTGTTGGGGCATACCTTGACCAAAGAAATAGTCAAAGACACTGTATCTTCGAGTATCTGTTCCTGAGAAATTTTTTATAAAGACAACAGAATTGGTACTGTTTTCCGATGCTTCAACAAAAGAATCCGGAACCGGACTTATTGCACTTCCGGAGGACTCATAAGTTGGTGTAAGATGGGTTACTTGAGAAGCGGGATAATCCTCATTTTGAATGTAATTAACCATTTCCTTTTTAGTTAATTCTTCATTCAAATATTGATGAAACACCCATGAACCCGCTATACCACCCACAAATGCCACAAAAACTAAAAAAACATTTTTTAACATAACTGAAACCGTTGAATACCCTATCAAATACGGCTTTTCATAATTTTAAGCCAATTTATTTAACATTATTTAACCCTAACAAAACAAAAGAATTTGTAACCTATGCCTTATTTCGCTAAAGAAAAGTGATGTAAACAAAAGAAAATGAGGTGTTTTACAGATTAAAATCTACTTACAAAACAGGAATTAACCTAGGGATATGCCCAAATATTACTAGAGATAACTCCTATTTTAAACAGCCCTTTAGGCTTCCTTTTCCCTTCCCATGACAATCTACAATTCCCACTGCTTACACAACTTTAAATAAAAGGTTTACAGTATTGTAACACGACAGAAAAAAAACATACAAACACCTTAATTTAAGGCAATTAATTAATAGGTCAAATTAACATTTGCATGTAAATGGGTTATACATTTTTATGGTACAAAAACCATAACATTTCCCGATCCAATTTTATGCCAAAAAAACATATGACTTAAAAAGTTTGAAAAAAACGGGAATACTGGTTTTACCTTGTAAATTTGTCAGTAGAAGATAACGTAAGGTGCCTTATTCAGCACTGTGCTTTTTTGAAAGTAAAAAATTTCCATGTCTACAAATAAACGTGTGGCCATTTTAGGCTCAACAGGAAGTATAGGCACCCAAGCTTTAGATGTAATTCAACAACATTCAGACAAGTTTCAGGTAGAAGTACTTACTGCTCAGAACAACAAGGACCTATTAATTAAGCAAGCAATTGCTTTCCAACCAAATGTTGTAGTTATTGGCAACGATAATTATTATCAGGAAGTAAAAGATGCGCTTAGTAAACATCCTATTAAGGTTTATGCAGGGGCAAAGGCCATTGCTTCAGTGGTGGAAATGGAAACCGTTGACATAGTATTGACGGCTTTGGTTGGTTATGCTGGTTTAATTCCAACGATAAAAGCCATAGAGGCAGGAAAGCCAATCGCCTTGGCTAACAAAGAAACCTTGGTAGTGGCGGGTGATCTGATCACTAAACTTGCCAAAGAGAAAGCTGTAAACATTTACCCTGTAGATTCAGAGCATTCTGCTATCTTTCAATGTCTGGTAGGAGAATTTCACAACCCTATAGAAAAAATTATTCTTACAGCCTCTGGCGGGCCTTTTAGGGGTAAAAACAGGGATTACTTAAAAAATGTCACCAAAGAGCAGGCACTCAAGCACCCAAATTGGGACATGGGAGCAAAAATCACAATAGATTCTGCATCTTTGATGAACAAAGGACTTGAAGTGATAGAGGCTAAATGGCTTTTTGGCTTGGATGCTGATCAGATTGATGTAGTTGTACACCCTCAATCCATCGTTCATTCATTGGTCCAATTCGAGGACGGGTCGATAAAGGCACAACTTGGACTACCGGATATGCGTATCCCTATTCAATTTGCATTGTCTTATCCTGAAAGAATCAAATCAGATTTTCAGAGGTTCGATTTCATGGATTACCCTAACCTTCAATTCGAGAAGCCTGACAGAGAAACATTTAAAAACCTGGATTTGGCTTTTACAGCATTGAAAAAAGGAGGAAATGCAGCCTGTTCTTTAAACGCGGCAAACGAAATAGCCGTGGCAGCTTTTTTGCAAGACAAGGTCAAATTTCTTGAAATGTCTTCACTTATTGAACAGAGTATGGATAAAATTAGTTTTATTAAGAACCCTAGTTTAGAAGATTTGATTGCTACAGACAGGGAAACGAGAATAATTTCAGAAGAATTAATTAGTAGAAAATAGAGAATGGATACATTAATAATGGTAGCGCAATTGCTACTCGGCCTGTCGATTTTAGTCGGCTTACATGAATTGGGACACCTTCTGGCAGCAAAAATGTTTGGAATGAGGGTTGAAAAGTTTTCCATTGGGTTTCCGCCTAAAATCATTGGGTTCCAATGGAAAGAAACTGAATATTCTATAGGAGCAATTCCTCTGGGGGGCTTTGTCAAAATCTCCGGAATGGTTGATGAGTCCCTTGATGCCGAACAAATGTCAGCGGAACCTCAACCTTGGGAGTTTCGCTCCAAACCAGCATGGCAAAGACTAATAGTAATGTTAGGAGGTATATTCGTAAACGTAATTACAGGTATTATCATTTTTGTCTTTTTGGTATACAGTAAAGGAGAAACCTATTTCTCCCGTGACCAAGTAATTGAACACGGTATAGTGGCCTATGACATTGGACAACAAATAGGACTTCAGGATGGAGACAAAATCTTAGACATCAATGGAATTCCTTATGAATCCTTGAATGACCTAAGCGGTGGAAATGCCCTTCTTAGCTCTGATGGATATTATACGATTGAAAGAGATGGCGAGCGCATGAAAATTACCATTCCAAGAGGTTTTATCAATTCCTTTTCGAATGAAGAAAACATGTCTAATTTTATTAGCATTCGATTCCCTTTCACTATATCAGAAGTAAATCCTAAAGGAACAGCCGTGAAAGCAGGTATCCAAAAAGGAGACAAAATAGTGGCTGTCAATGATCAACCTATAGAATATTTCAATGAACTTCAGTCAGCATTGGGAGAGTATAAGGGGGAAACGATAGAATTAACCTTAGTAAGAGATCAGCAGGAAATTATTACCAGTTTAGATGTTATGGAAGACGGTACTATTGGTATAGCTGCTGAAAACCTAATTGAACCTATAAGAAAGAAATATACATTTGCTCAATCCATACCTCTAGGAGCTGAGAGAGCTTTTAGCGTGGTAATTATCAATGCCCGCGCCATGGGAAAAATGTTTACTGGTGAGGTCTCTACAAAAAATGTAAGTGGACCAATAGGAATGGCCAAGATCTATGGTTCTACCTGGGATTGGTTAAAATTCTGGTCAATTACCGGTCTAATTTCCATGATATTGGCATTTATGAACCTATTGCCCATCCCTGCATTGGATGGAGGACATGTTATGTTCTTACTGTATGAAATGGTTTCTGGCAGAAGTCCTTCTGACAAGTTCCTAGAGAATGCGCAAAAGATCGGTATGGTTCTTTTATTAGCCATCATGGTATTTGCTATAGGGAATGATATTCTTAAGCTTTTCACAGGTAGCTAATTATCAAATTGAAAATGGGGAAATAATATCTCCCCATTTTCAATTTGCTCCTAATTTTTATTACCTGACAATTTGTAAAAAGAAATAAATTGGCATAGGCCTTGGTCTATATAGGTATAACCCCCTATTTAATAGGCGTTTTTCTTATTTCAATAAAATAACATGGCACAACACCTGTCATAATGTCTGTATGAACAATAACGACAATCAATTATATCATTCACTAATGTTGGGAGATTTTTCTGGAGAAGGTGACCTTATCCAATTAATCACCGATGAAGATGATGAAACCAGCATAAAGGAAGAAAATTACGCAAATGAAATACCCATACTTTCGGTAAGAAATACGGTATTGTTTCCGGGTGTGGTCATCCCAATCACTGTTGGTAGACAGCGGTCAATAAAGCTGGTAAAAAAAGCCCAGAAAGGAGATAAACTTATAGGTGTGTGTGCCCAAAGGAACCCTAATATTGAAGACCCTTCCTGGGAGGACATTTATCATGTTGGTACACTAGCCAAAATTGTAAAAATGATCGTTTTGCCTGATGGCAATACAACTATTATAATACAGGGTAAAAAACGATTTAAAATTGATGAGGAATTAACTGAAGACCCTTATTTCCAGGCAAAGGTTTCCTATCTGGATGAGAGTTTCCCAAAAAATGATGAGAAGATAGAGGCCCTAGAGCAATCGCTCAAAGAATCGGCTTTTAAAATTCTACAGTTAAATCCAGAAATCCCTAGAGAAGCCCAGGTAGCTCTTGACAATATCGACAGCACACCATTTCTTACTCATTTTCTTTCATCAAACATCAATGCACCGGTAGATTCCAAACAAAAATTATTGGAAATCAATGACGGCATAGAAAGAGCCACCTTGCTGCTCGAATTCATGATGAAAGACATTCAGATGCTTGAACTCAAAAATGAGATTCAAAAAAAGGTGCATACTGATATTGACCAGCAACAAAGGGATTACTTTTTAAGGCAGCAAATGAAAGTCCTTCAAACGGAATTAGGTGACGAAGGGCCGGACAAAGAAGTAGAAGAATTACGTGCAAGGGGTAAAAAGAAAAAATGGCCAAAAGAAGTTGCCAATCAATTCAATAAAGAATTGGATAAAATCCTTAGGATGAATCCTGCTACGGCCGAATACCCTATTGCAATCAATTATGCTGAAGTGTTGGTAGACCTTCCATGGAACGAATTCACTACAGACAACTTCGATCTCAATCGAGCGAAGAAAATTCTGGACAGAGACCATTCCGGATTAGATAAGGTAAAGGACAGGATTATCGAATACCTGGCAGTACTCAAACTAAAACAAGACCTCAAAGGTCCGATCCTTTGTCTTTATGGCCCTCCAGGCGTAGGTAAGACTTCTTTAGGCAAATCCATAGCCAAGGCTTTAGGTAGAAAATACGTTAGAATGTCCCTTGGTGGACTACATGATGAATCAGAAATTAGAGGGCATAGAAAGACCTATATTGGTGCCATGCCTGGAAAAATTATTCAAAACATGAAAAAGGGAAAGTCCTCAAATCCTGTTTTTGTTTTGGACGAAATAGATAAATTGAGCACAGATTTTAGAGGAGATCCCTCATCAGCATTTTTGGAGGTCTTAGACCCTGAGCAAAACAATGCTTTTGTGGATAATTTTGTAGAGGTAGATTACGATCTATCTAAAGTACTCTTTATTGCCACAGCAAATACCCTTGAAACTCTACAACCTGCACTAAGAGACAGGATGGAAATCATAGAGGTGACAGGCTATACTATGGAGGAAAAGGTGGAAATCGCTAAAAAGCATTTGGTCCCCAAACAAAAAAGAGAACACGGTCTAAAATCAAAAGACGTGACTTTTGCCAATGATGCATTGGTTAAAATCATAGAGGACTATACAAGAGAATCTGGTGTAAGAAGCCTGGAAAGACAAATAGGTAAGGTAATTAGAAACATTGCTAAATCTATTGCAATGGAAGAGCCTTATCAGAAAAAAATCACTCCTGCCTTAGTTAGAAATATTCTTGGTGGAGAAATTTTCGATAAGGAAATTTATCAGGACAATTCCATCGCTGGGGTCGTTACAGGACTTGCCTGGACTTCTGTTGGAGGAGAAATTTTATTTATTGAAGCAAGTATCAGTAAAGGTAAAGGAAAGCTTACCCTTTCAGGACAGCTGGGTGATGTCATGAAAGAATCAGCCATGACCGCTATATCTTACCTGAAATCTCATGCTGATATAATGGGTATAGATTACCGTGTCTTTGATCAATATGATTTACATATCCATGTACCTGCTGGTGCTGTCCCTAAGGATGGACCGTCTGCTGGAATCACTATGCTTACAGCAATAGCCTCAGTCTACACCCAAAGAAAAGTCAAATCCAAGGTAGCAATGACTGGGGAAATTACTTTAAGGGGTAAAGTAATGCCCGTAGGTGGAATCAAAGAGAAGATCTTGGCAGCAAAAAGAGCTGGAATTGAAGACATCATCCTTTGTAAAAGGAATCAGAGAGACATCGAAGAAATCGACGACTCTTACCTCAAAGGTGTTAGGTTTCATTTTGTTGATCACGTAAGTGAAGTTTTAGGATTAGCACTTCTTGAAGAAAAAGTATCCAATCCCGTGAAGTTTACTTTCGAGGGAGAGGGGAAGAAATCTGAAGCATTGTAAAGAATTGAAAACATGAATCATTTAACACCAAGGCAAATTGTTGCCGAACTGGATAAATATATCATTGGCCAAACGGAAGCCAAAAGAAATGTAGCGATCGCCTTGAGAAATCGAATTCGCCGACTTATGGTGAAATCTGACCTTCAAAAGGATATTGTTCCGAATAACATTTTAATGATCGGCTCTACTGGAGTTGGTAAAACTGAAATTGCGCGTAGACTGGCAAAAATCGCCAATGCTCCTTTCACTAAAGTAGAAGCTTCCAAATTCACCGAAGTGGGTTATGTCGGCAGAGATGTTGAATCCATGGTTAGGGATTTGGTAGAACATTCTGTAACTCTGGTAAAGGAAACAAAAAATGAAGAAGTTAAGGAAAAAGCGGCTGTAATCGTAGAGGACATACTTCTTGATATTTTGATCCCACCTGTAAGAGGGACTGGTTTCAGTACAACAAACCAAAAAGAAAACTTCAATCCTGACAATGCCAGCGAACAGGAACTCAATGAAAAAACCCGCGAAAGGTTTAAAGAGAAACTGAAAAATGGAGAACTGGAAGACAGAAAGATCGAGATCAATGTAAAACAGTCCTCTCCAGCAGGTATTGGCATGGTAGGAAATGGCATGATGGATGAAGCCAGCATGGCTGGAATTCAAGATATGCTAAGTAATATGATGCCAAAACGCACTAAAAAGCGAAAGGTAACCATAGCTGAAGCAAGGAAGATCTTAATGGAAGAAGAAGCTTCTAAGCTAATAGATTTTGATGAAGTGAAGGAACAAGCCATAAAGCTTACAGAAAACAACGGGATAATTTTTATCGATGAAATAGATAAAATTGCCTCTGGTTCCAGCAAATCAAGTGGACCTGATGTAAGCAGGGAAGGTGTGCAACGTGATTTGTTGCCTATTGTTGAAGGAAGTGCAGTCAATACCAAATATGGTTTGGTTAACACAGATCATGTATTGTTTATAGCAGCAGGAGCTTTCCATGTAAGCAAACCATCTGACCTTATCCCTGAATTGCAAGGTAGATTTCCTATCAGAGTGGAATTGACAAGCCTTACCCAGGAAGACTTTTACAAGATCTTAAAAGATCCGAAAAACGCATTGACAAAACAATATCAAGCTTTGTTTGAAGCTGAAGAAGTCTACCTGGAGTATACTGATGAGGCCATTCAGGAAATTGCAACTATCGCTTTTAGTATTAACGAAGAAGTTGAGAATATTGGTGCCAGAAGGCTTCATACAGTCATGAGTCATTTGCTAAACGACTTCCTGTTCGAAGTTCCGGACACCATCGGGCCCAATAGCAAGATCATGATTACAAAAGAGCTAGTCAATGAAAGGCTAAATTCCCTTGTGAAAAACAGGGACCTTTCACAGTACATATTGTAATGTAATATTTATAATGCCATCAGGTATTGTCAGGAACAGTACCTGATGGCAACATAGGTAAATTATAAAGCTTAACACCTGAGGCATCATCAATAGCATTTCTTAAAGCTGGTGCTATGCATACAATTGGAGCTTCCCCTGCTCCAGATGATGGCAAATCCTTTCTATCCAATAATATAACTTTCATTTTCGGAACATCACTAAACCTTGGCACCCTGTAGGAAATCAGGCTGGCATTGGTAAGCTTTCCTTCCTTAAAATTTACTGCCTCAAAAAGCGCTCCACCCAAGCCTTGGAGAACGCAGCCTGTTACCTGGCTTTCTAAATGCCTTGGATTGATGATCACCCCGCATTCAAATGCTGTTACCACATTACGAATAATCAATTCCCTACTCGGTTGCGCCACTTCTACCTCAACAAAGGTGGCTACAAAGCCTCCTTTTACCGTCCCACAGGCCAT
Organism: Cyclobacterium sp. L-R; assembly: GCF_056859355.1. Taxonomy (NCBI): domain Bacteria; kingdom Pseudomonadati; phylum Bacteroidota; class Cytophagia; order Cytophagales; family Cyclobacteriaceae; genus Cyclobacterium; species Cyclobacterium sp. L-R. The sequence continues at coordinate 116,004 of NZ_JBSXOH010000083.1, read as the reverse complement.
CCCATGCCCTATATTTTCTTGATTCTTAAGCCTTCCCCATTCAAAGGACTGGGCTGCTGCTTTGATTACAGCTTTTAACCTTGGATTTTCTAAATTTTTTAACCTGAATTGTACTGGATCTTCACCAAATTCTATGGCCAGGTCATTCACCATTGATTCCATTGCAAAAACATTAGCCGTAGAGGACAAAGCCCTATAAGACCCCTGTCTTAATGGAGAGGATGAACGATGGTATTCAAGGTGTTTATTGGCTGAGGTATAAGGAAAATCTATACCTGCTGCTCCTGAGTTATAATTGTGAAATTCCCATGAAGAAACTTTACCATCGGTCAAAGATGCCTTCAGCTCAATTACTCCGGCAGGTCTAAAATAAGCCCATTTAAACTCTTCCTCTCTGGTCCAGCAAACTTTCACAGGCTTGCCGACATGTTTAGACAACCTTGCTGCTTCAAGTCCTACTTCACTCGTTTGCTTACCTCCATATCCAGACCCAGTATCAGGTACATGGACACGAATTTTATCAACGGCTAGGTCAAAGGATTTCTGCAATTCTTCATGCAGGCCAAAGGGTCGTTGTGTTCCGGCCCAAACTTCAAGGTATCCTTTATCCCAAGATGCTAAGCTTGCTCTGGTTTCTAAAGGAACGTGGGCTATATAATCAATTTCAAAACGTTGATTGATCTTTATATCGCCACGATCATAGGCAATTTTCACTTCCTCATTTACCTTTTTCTTCTCAGAGGCAGATTTTACCAACTGTTCAAAAAGCTCAGGCCGTTCAGTAGTTGGGCTTTGCTCCCAAGTACTGTCAATTGAGGCCAAAGCCACTGCGGCGGTCAATGTGCTCGCTGCAGTTACACCAATAAAATCACCATCCTTTACCACCTCAACACTTGGTATTTTTTCTGCAGCACTGGTATCAACCGAAAGTAATTTTGCCCCATAAAAAGGTGGGCGCAATACTCTTCCGAAGACCATCCCTGGCAAAACCAGATCAGAAACGTATCGGTGTTTACCCGTAATAAAATCCCTGCCATTAATTTTGGAAATAGACTGCCCCGCTATCTTCCATTTCTCCGGAGCTATAGGTTTAATGTTATTGTCCACCTTTTTCAAAAGAGACTTTCCATTTACCAAATCACCAAATCCCAGCTTTTTGTTAGTTTTGAGATCAATTACCATTCCTCCCTTCAACATTAAGTTTGAAGAGGCAATGCCCCAAGTTTTTTTTGCTTCCTCCATCAAAAGATGCCTTAGGTTAGCGGCCATAATTCTCAATATGGGAGAAATCTGGAGGGTAGTTAAGCTTCCATAGGTACCTCTATCGTACGGAGTCAAGGCAGTGTCACCCATGACCATATTTATAGCATCAGGACGAACTGACAGTTCTTCGGCCACCACCTGACTTAAGGAAGTTCTAATATTTTGGCCAATTTCTACCTTCCCTGTGAAAACCGTAATCTGACCAATGGGTGAGATGTGAATCCAAGACCCTATAAGATCCTGATCAGGAAATGCAGTTGGATTTTCATTGGTAGATAAGGCCGAAGCGACTAAAACATCGGACCAAACCATATAGGTAGCAAATCCTGCTCCCATATACTTAAAAAAGCTTCTTCTGGTAATTTTACCAGCAAGCTTTTTGGAATTTTTATTACCTGAGGATTGCATTTTATTCACCTTCAATTTCATTATTCACTATTGTTTTGACTCAATTTCTTGAGTGCATTGATTATAGCAGGATAGGTACAACATCGACAGATGTTTCCATTCAACCCATCTATCAATTCTTTCTCATTGGCATTCGGACGTTTTTTCAATAAAGCCACAGCAGATAGGATCATACCTGGGGCGCAGAAACTACACTGAAAGACATCTTCTTCCAGCAAAATCTTTTGTACTGCATGAAGTTCTCCATTGACCTCCAACCCTTCTATTGTTGTAACCTTTTTACCTGCCACAGAAGTCACAGGTGTAATACATGCGGGCGTGGGGTTTTCATTGACTAAAACTTTACACGCACCACAAGCTCCTTCACCACAACCATATTTGGTACCTGTGAAATCCAATTGGTCTCTAAGGACTTCCAACAGGCTAGGGTTATTGGCGACATCGACCAAATATTCTTTATTATTTATATTGATTTTCATTATATAAACTGGTACAATTCAACTCCCTCATAATTTAAGGCTTTTTATCCCTCTACACAAACTACAAATTGAATCTGTAAAATCCGAATAAACCATAAATCTGCTAAAGTCATTCTAAATCAGCCAACCTGTTGGCATTATTCCACTTAGACTTAACGCATTATTCACCAATACCACAACCCACTGTTTTACTGATTGTTACATAGCATATCGGTTAAAACCAAGTCTGATTCCAAGAAACTTTAATGCCTAATATGGGTTAAAATATTGATTTTCATCATTATTTATTTTTCACATATTCTTGAATTCTTTGGTGGACAAGTACATTTTAAATAATTTTGGGATTCGAAATTTTAATACTGTAGACACCTTCTAACAAAAACAGTATAAATTAATAGGGAATTTGCCCTAATTAACTTTCATAAAAAAATCGCACGAAAGACAGGACAACCCGTTTCCAATGTGAGACTAGAACCAATCAGATGAAAAAAAGAGCTGTTATTACAGGAGTGCATGGCTGGGTACCCGATTATGTACTTGACAACAAAGAACTGGAAACCATGGTAGATACTAATGACGAATGGATTACCAGTCGTACAGGTATCAAAGAAAGGAGAATTTTAAAAGGGGAGAATCAAGGCACTTCAGTCATAGGCACAGCAGCAGTTAAAGGTTTATTGGAAAAAACCAATACAAATCCAGAAGATATCGACTTGATTATCTGTGCAACCGTAACACCAGACATGTTATTTCCCGCTACAGCCAATATCATCGCCCATAACGTGGGTGCTAAAAACTGCTACAGTTTTGATATTTCTGCGGCTTGTTCTGGGTTTTTATACGCCTTAACTATGGGTAGTCAGTTTATTGAAACGGGCGCGCATAAAAAGGTGATCATTATAGGTGCAGATAAAATGTCCTCTATTGTAAATTACCAGGACCGTACAACTTGTATTATCTTCGGTGATGGCGGTGGAGCTGTTTTGCTTGAACCTACTGAAGAACCACTTGGCGTCATGGACTCGATGCTGCACACTGACGGATCGGGTGCAGATTACCTTCGTATAGAGGCAGGAGGCAGCAAAAAGCCTGCTTCGATCGCCTCAGTTACTGCCAGAGAACACTTCGTTTTTCAGGAGGGCTCTACGGTATTTAAATTTGCGGTGACCAATATGGCAGAGGTAAGTGCTGAAATAATGAAGAAAAACAATTTGACTGCTGATGATATCGCTTGGCTAGTACCTCATCAAGCGAATAAGAGAATAATTGACGCTACCTCTAAAAGAATGGGGATTGGTTCTGAAAAGGTAATGTTGAACATTGAAAAATATGGCAACACTACAGCTGGCACTCTACCACTGTGCTTATGGGATTATGAATCTAAGCTAAGGAAGGGAGACAATCTTATTTTAGCTGCTTTTGGAGGTGGATTTACCTGGGGAGCAGTATATTTAAAGTGGGGATATGACCCAAAAAGCGTTTAACCAAAAACAAAGCAAATATGGCAAGTACTGCTGATTTCAAAAATGGCCTCTGCCTGGTGTTCAATCATGACATCATGACAATCGTTGAGTTTCAACATGTAAAACCTGGAAAAGGTCCAGCATTCGTTAGAACTAAACTAAAAAGTCTTACTAGCGGAAAAGTGCTGGATAAGACATTCAATTCTGGCGAAAAGGTCACAACGGCTCGGGTGGAAAAAAGACCACATCAGTACATTTATAATGATGACATGGGCTATCACTTCATGGACACTGAAACTTTCGAACAAATCCCAATTGAAGAAAAGTTAATTGAAAGGCCTGAATTGTTGAAAGAAGGACAAATGGTAGACATCCTTATCCACGATGAAACCGAGACCCCACTTGGTGTCGAACTTCCTGCATTTGTAGAATTAATGGTAACTTATACCGAACCTGGCATCAAGGGAGATACCGCCACAAACACATTAAAGCCAGCCACACTAGAAACCGGCGCAGTCGTAATGGTCCCATTATTTGTTGATCAGGACATTATGATTAAGGTAGATACACGTGATGGTTCCTACTCAGAAAGAGTGAAATAATCCTTTTAACACTAAAATTATTCATTAATTTACATAGTTTTACTTTAGTTAAAATCAAGTATATTTGAAACAGGGTGACCATAAAACAGGTCATTCTCAAAGAAATAGATTTATGAAAGCAAAAGAAATACAAGAATTAATTGACTTTATTTCCAATTCCGGACTAGCAGAGGTCAAAATAGAGACGGACGAGTTCAAGCTTTCCATCAAAAAGAACTCGGAAGCTCCAGCAGCAAAACCATCAGAAAATATTACCCCGCAATATACTCAGGCTCCAACGCAAGTAGCGCCACCAGCCCCTACCGAAGCGAGCCCTGCTGCACAAAACCTTCTCGAAGTAAAGTCTCCTATGATAGGAACCTTCTATAGGTCACCGAATCCAGATGCTGAATTCTTTGTAAACGTGGGTGATTCTATCCAAAAAGGACAGCCTGTTTGTATCATTGAAGCAATGAAACTATTCAACGAAGTAGAGTCTGAAGTTTCAGGTAAAATCGTAAAGATTTTGGTAGATGATGCATCTCCAGTAGAATATGACCAACCTCTGTTTTTGGTTGAACCTCAGAATTGATTGTTTTCTAACCAAATCGACTTTATATAGTGTTTAATAAAATATTAATAGCAAACAGGGGAGAAATTGCCTTAAGGATCATTCGAACCTGTAAGGAAATGGGTGTAAAAACTGTCGCTGTCTATTCCACTGCTGATAAGGACAGCTTGCATGTACGCTTTGCCGATGAGGCAGTATGCATAGGCGCACCGGCTAGTAAAGATTCTTATTTAAACATCCCTAGAATTATTGCAGCTGCAGAAATAACTAATGCAGATGCCATTCATCCCGGCTATGGTTTTCTTTCTGAGAATGCTGAATTTTCTCGAATTTGTGAGGAATACAATATAAAATTTATTGGAGCCAGTCCGGAAATGATCAACCAAATGGGGGATAAAGCCACTGCCAAAGCCACCATGGCCGCAGCAGGAGTGCCTACTATCCCTGGATCTGAAGGCTTATTAGAGTCCATCGAACAAGGACTTCCTTTGGCGGAAAAAATTGGTTATCCAGTTATTCTTAAAGCTACAGCTGGCGGTGGCGGTAGAGGCATGCGTATAGTAAAAGACCCTTCTGGATTCAAGAAAGCCTGGGACGATGCACGTCAGGAATCTGCAGCAGCATTTGGTAATGACGGATTGTACCTTGAAAAATTTGTCGAAGAACCAAGACATATTGAAATTCAGATCATAGGTGATTCTTCTGGCAAAGCGTGTCATTTATCTGAAAGAGACTGTTCTATTCAAAGGCGGCATCAAAAATTAGTAGAAGAAACCCCTTCTCCATTTATCACAGATGAGTTGAGAGAAAAAATGGGAACTGCCGCCATCAAAGGTGCAGAAGCCATAGGCTACGAGGGTGCAGGTACCATAGAGTTTTTGGTGGACAAAAACAGGGACTTTTACTTTATGGAGATGAATACCAGAATACAGGTAGAACATCCGATCACAGAAGAAGTAACTGATTTTGATTTGATCAAAGAACAAATCAAGGTAGCTGCTGGTGAAAAAATAAGTGGGAAAAATTACTTCCCTAAATTATACGCCATGGAGTGCCGTATCAATGCGGAAGACCCTTCTAATGGATTCAGACCGAGCCCAGGGAAAATCGTAAATCTTCACCTCCCTGGAGGCAAAGGAGTACGAATCGACAGTCATGTTTATGCCGGTTATGTTATTCCTCCCAACTATGATTCTATGATTGCAAAGCTTATCGTAAGCGCTCAATCAAGACAAGAGGTTATTGTTAGGATGAAAAGAGCTCTGGAAGAGTTTGTGATCGATGGTATCAAAACCACCATTCCTTTCCACTTGGCTTTACTTGAAGACCCTGAATTTAATGCAGGTAATTTCACTACGAAATTTCTGGAAGACTTTGATTTTTCAAAGGTGAAAAAATCCTAAAAAGACTAAAACAATATAAATTGAATACACCACTGAAAAAGGAGAAGGTAAAACTTCTCCTTTTTTTATTTAGCCCAGACTATAATTCACAGCAATTAAACCCGGATTATGTAATAGGATTCGTAATGAGTGTTGCAATCGCAAGAAAATCAGACTGTTTGGAGATTTTAGCATAGCACCGCTTTGGTGAAATTGAAAACAGCAACGAAACGGCTGATTTTGAAGAGATTTTAGCAGGTAATAGATTGTCTATTGCATATTTAGGATTTAAGATACTAAATTTCCCTAAAATGAGACCTATTTGCTTTTCCTAAACCCTAACCAGAAGTTCATTCCTAGCTTAGCCATTTCCGCTATACAACTATTAACTTAATGGCTAAGATCACTTTTTACCCAATTTTTTAATGTGATTATACGGTTTTTTTGGAATAATCTTTTCTTGTATTACCAATCAAGTAGAATTCTAATTATTGCTTGTATATTTAGCTTTAAATTATGAAATTGTTCATTATTAACAATTTAAGCAAGCCAAGAAAACATATGCTTAGGCACTTAACCCAAATACTTCTAGTATCGATTTTAATTTTTACCTCATGTTCAGAAAAAGCATCAGAAGCTGATGTACTGACATCTGGAGATCAGGTCAGTTATAATTTTCACGTTAGGCCTATTTTATCAGACAACTGTTTTGCTTGTCATGGACCTGATGAAAACAAACGCGAGTCAGGTTTAAGGCTTGACAGTGAGGAAAGTGCGTACGCCGCACTTAAAGAAAATCCTGGAGCACATGCCATAGTGCCGGGAAATCCCGCAAAATCAGAAATTGTTGCAAGAATTGAATCGACGGATGCTTCTGAGATGATGCCTCCTCCAGAATCTAATCTTAAACTTAGTGCTACAGAGATTGAAACCATTAAAAAATGGATCAAGCAAGGAGCTAAATATGAACCACACTGGGCATTTGTTCCTCCCACAAAAAGTCCACTCCCCAAAACCTCAAATGCTGAATGGGCAAACAATGAAATAGACCATTTTGTATTGGCCAAATTGGACCAACTGGGCCTCAAACCAAATGAACCTGCTGATAAAATGCTTCTTCTCAAAAGGCTAAGTCTGGACCTTACCGGATTACCTCCGACCATGGAACTGATGCGTTCTTATGAAGCCGACGATTCTGAAAATGCAACAGAAAAAATCATAGATAAGCTACTTAGTAAACCCTCTTTTGGAGAAAGGATGGCTGTATTGTGGATGGACATTGCAAGGTATTCAGATTCTTATGGCTACCAAGACGATAATATCAGAACACAGTGGCCTTACAGGGACTGGGTCATCCATGCTTTCAACAAAAACCTACCTTACGACACATTTATAACCTGGCAGCTAGCTGGAGATTTGTTGCCGAATGCAAACAAAGAACAAATCTTGGCAACCGCATTTAATAGGAACCATAAATACACTGAGGAAGGTGGAGTAATACCAGAAGAATACCGGGTGGAATACATTCTAGACAAAACCAATACTTTTAGCAAAGCTATAATTGGTATGACTGTAGAATGCGCACAGTGTCATGACCACAAATATGATCCAATCTCTCAGGAGAATTATTTTCAAATGTATTCTTTTTTCAACAATACTCCTGAGCAAGGCTATGAAGGAGATGTAAGCGTATCCAAACCAGCTAAACACCCTATAATGTGGGTGGAAAAAGAGGATTTGGAAGGAATATTAGATTTTGTTAATCATCAGGACACCAGCAAAATTATGGTTTCGGTTATGGATGATTTCAAAGACACGTTAAGGCAAACCTACATATTGGATAGAGGCATTTACGATCAGCCTACCACTATGGTTACCCCATCCACCCCTGAGGCCATTCTCAAATTTGATGAAAACAAATACCCCAAAAACCGACTGGGTTTAGCCCAATGGACATTTGCTGAGGATAATCCATTAACGGCAAGGGTATTTGTCAACTTGATGTGGCAGGAGTTTTTTGGCGCAGGAATAGTGAGATCTGCAGGTGATTTCGGTATGCAGGGAAAATTACCTACACATCCGGAATTACTGGATTGGCTAGCTGTTGATTTCCGTGAAAGTGGCTGGGACGTCAAGTATTTAATTAAAAAAATATTGAGTTCAGCGACTTACCAACAGTCAGCTACTGTGGATAAAAACAAAATAGAGGCAGATCCGGACAACTTTTATTTGGCCAGATATCCAAGGATAAGACTAAATGCCGAACACATTCGTGACTTAGTACTAGCCAGCAGCGGGCTTATATCCGATGAGATCGGCGGTCCCAGTGTCAAACCTTACCAGCCTGAGGGTTTATGGGAAGCAGCTACTTCGGGTAGAGGAGAATTGGCAGAATATCGACAAGACATAGGAAATGACCTTTACAGAAGAGGCTTGTACACCTTTATCAAGCTTACATCTCCCCCACCTAAACCAATCATTTTCGATGGAAGCAATAGGGACGTATGTGAAGTAACAAGAAACAGAACCAACACACCCTTACAGGCATTGGCTATGCTCAATGATCCATTGATCCTTGAGGCATCACGTGTCCTTGCCAATAACTTAATAAGGGAGGGAAAAGAAGATGATGAAGCAATAAAAGAGGCTTTTTTCAAAATCATATGTAGAGCTCCAAAAGAAGAAGAGTTGGCCCTTTTGATAGAGTACCATCAAGAAGAACTAAAAAGATTCAAGCAAAAGCCTGAAACAATTTTAGAAACGGTGAAGGCTGGAGAGTTTCCTTTGGATCAATTTAGCGACACCCCCGAAACGGCTGCCCTTATGCAAGTATTGGTGGCTATATACAATGTTGAAGAAGCGATTACCAAAACCTGATATGGAAAAAGAAATTGTAGAAAATGGATTGAATGAAAATAGGAGGAAATTCCTATCTAAGTTAAGTCTGGGCTTAGGAAGTGTGGCCTTGGGATCTCTTTTAATACCAGATTTATTTAATGGCCAACCCCAACTGGACACGGACAAATTAATGGCAAGCATCCCTCATTTCGCACCCAAAGCGAAAAGAGTTATTTATATGTTTCAAAACGGAGCTCCGAGCCAATTAGAATCTTTCGATTACAAACCCATGCTTAACAAAAGAATTGGAGAAGAACTTCCCGATTCGATTCGACAGGGACAGCGTCTGACCGGTATGACTGCCGGACAATCGTCCTTTCCATTGGTTGGTTCTGCTTATGGATTTAAGCAATATGGGAAATCTGGGGCTTGGGTAAGTGACCTTTTTCCTCATACGGCTAAGATTGTAGATGACATCTGTATAGTAAAATCCATGCATACAGAAGCTATTAACCATGATCCTGCCCTTACTTTCTTCCAAACAGGTGCACAGGTAGGGAACCGACCTAGTATGGGTGCATGGCTTAGCTATGGCCTTGGAAGTGAGAATAATAATTTACCTAGTTTCTGTGTGCTCTTATCAAGAGGCAAAGGGAATGGACAAGGGGTTTACTCTAAGCTATGGACAAATGGTTTTTTGGAATCAGTTCACCAAGGTGTTCAATTTTCTAGCGGTGATGACCCTGTGCTATACCTCAATGACCCAGAAGGTATGAGCAAAATGGATAGAAGGAGGATGCTGGATAAAATTTCAGCACTTAATCAAATAAATTACCAATCATTCGGCGATCCTGAAATCAGTGCCAAAATTCAACAATATGAGATGGCTTACCGGATGCAAACAGCTGTTCCTGAAGTCACTGACGTAAGTAAAGAACCAGACAGCATTGTAAAACTATATGGTCCTGAGTGTCTGGTTTCCGGTACCTATGCGGCCAACTGCCTGCTAGCTAGAAAATTGTCCGAAAATGGCGTCAGATTTGTGCAGCTTTATCACCAAGGCTGGGATCAACATGGCAACCTCCCTAATGAGATGGCATTACAAGCCAAGGATACAGATCAGGCATCCGCTGCCTTAATTACAGATCTAAAGCAAAGAGGCTTATTGGATGAAACCTTGGTCATTTGGGGAGGAGAGTTTGGCCGAACCAATTACTGTCAAGGAAGATTTTCAGCTGACAACTACGGAAGAGACCATCACCCAAGGGCTTTTTCGATGTGGATGGCAGGTGGTGGAATAAAACCAGGCGTCACCTATGGAGAGACTGATGAATTTGGTTACAACATTGTCAAGGATCCGGTACACGTTCATGATTTTCATGCCACCATGTTACACTTACTGGGCGTGGAACACGAGAAACTCACCTTTAGACATCAGGGAAGAAGATACCGGCTTACAGATGTTGCCGGAAATATAGTCAATGGTCTTATGGCCTAACAATTTTAACCCGAAGTAAAAAATCTATTTCCCCATCTATGTTAACATCAAAATTGAAGTCCATTCTGGCTCAGGTGCTTTTTGCTGTAAATGTCTTTGTATTGTTCTTAGTGCTTGCAGAAAGCAGGGTATTGATTCCTGACTGGCTTCATGTATTTGGTAGAATGCATCCACTTCTACTGCATTTTCCAATTGTAATCATTTTATTGGCTGTTTTACTTGTAGGCATTCCCGAATTCCTCCCCAAAAAGGAAGACAGCAGAGAATACGGGACAGACCTATTGCTACTTGGAGCACTTACAGCTGGCTTTACCGTAATTGCCGGACTATTACTGTCTCATGAAACAGGGTACGCGAAAGAGGCGCTTTTTTGGCACAAGTGGACCGGTTTGGGGATCTTCTGGGGTTCTTCCTTACTTTATTATTTTATCGACAGTCAAAAGCAGTTGGTAATTAAAGTCGGTGCCTCATTCCTAGCTTTGATAGTTATCGTTTCAGGACATTTAGGTGCATCAATTACTCATGGTGAAAATTTCATCACTGCACCTATTGAAAATAATGAAGTAGTGATGGTAAGCTTGGAAGAAGCAGAGGTTTTCCCTCACTTGATCTATCCAATTATTGAAAATAAATGCCTTAGCTGTCACAAAGCATCCAAGCAAAAAGGGGAACTAAGAATGGATACCCCTGAGAATTTATTAAAAGGTGGTGAATCCGGACCAGCCGTTGAGCCTTTTGACTTAGAAAACAGCCTAATGGCTCACCGAATAAACCTACCTGAAGAGGATGAAGAACACATGCCTCCTGAAGGCAAGCCCCAGCTTACCGAAGAGGAAAGATTAATTCTGGAGGCTTGGATTAGTTCCGGAGCCATTATTGATGAGAAAGTTATGGCACTGCCTGATACCAGCAGCATTTATAAACTGGCAGTTGAAAAATTTTCTACAGCTCCAAAAGTCTATGAATTTGCTGCAGTTTCTGATGAAAAAATTGAGGCCCTTAATAATTTCTACCGCAAAATACAGCCTCTAGGAATAGAATCCCCTGCCCTATCTATTAGTTATTTTGGCCGGGCGAACTTTGATCCTAACTCCCTGAAGGAGCTTTCCGAAGTCAAAGTGCAAACAATCTCCATTAATTTAAATAACATGCCTGTGAAGGATGAGGATTTGGCTTCACTTAGTGCATTCCCTAACCTTGAAAAACTGTATTTGAACTTTACCGATATCAAAGGTGAGGGTTTGCAGGCATTGATAGGTCTGGAGAATCTTTCTTTACTTTCTCTGGCTGGGAATAATTTAACTGATGAGGCTATAGAACCTATATCCAAGCTTAAGAATGTTAAAAAGCTTTTTCTTTGGAATACAGGACTTTCTAAAGAATCACTGGAAAAACTAATAGCTGCCTTGCCTCAAACCACCATTGAAATAGGTACAGAGGAAAAGTCAACCTTACTGATGTTAAACCCACCAGTAATTCGTTTTGACAAAGCCTTTTTCAAAGATAAACTTGAAGTTAAACTCACCCATCCTATTGGTACCACAAGTATCTATTACACCTTGGATGGTAGTGAACCCGATAGTAGTAATTTCATGCTTTATGAAAAGCCTCTTGAAATAAAAGAAAACATAACCATTAAAGCCCGAGCCTTTGCAGAGGGTTGGATAGGCAGTACCGTTTCAGAAGCTGAATTTATCAGGGCTACCATAAGCCCAACTTCCTTTGAGATGCTTCATCTACCAGAGGATAGGTATAAAGGAGATGGTAAAGAAAGCCTTTTCGACAAAAAGAAAGCCATACCAGATGTATGGAATCTAAACTGGTTGGGTTTTTTAAACAATCCTCTAGAAGTGGAAATGGAATTCAAAGAACCAACCGATATTTCATCAATGGCTATCTCTCTATGGCAAAACATAGGATCAAGGTTCTTCCCTCCAAAAGAGGTAGAAATATGGACAAGACCTGATGCTAGTCAAAACTGGAAACTTTCAAAAACTTTCCGTCCACAAGCACTTGAAAAAAATTCACCTTCTTTTTTGAGACAGGTTGAAATTCCTTATTCAGAAAATGGAATACAACATTTAAAAATAGTAGCCAGTCCAGTAGATAAATTACCTTCTTGGCATAATTCTTCAGGACAAAAAGCCTATCTAATGGTAGATGAAATCGTACTTAATTAACGACAGTGATCGTTAATCCAAATCGTAATTGCTACCAGCTTTTCTTCCTAAATGGATAAAAAAAAGCCTGAAAATTCAGGCTTTTTTTTAATCTTTATCTTTAACTTCTTCTTCACTTTGGGCCAATAGATAGGATTTAATAAATTCATTTAGTCCTCCATCTAAAACCGCTTGAACATCTGAAGTTTCATGTCCGGTACGTGCATCTTTTACTAATTTGTAAGGATGCAGAACATAGTTCCTGATTTGTGAACCAAAATCTATCCTCATTTTCCCTGATTCCACCTTGGCTCTTTCTGCATTTCTTTTTTCCATCTCCAGTTGATACAACCGGGATTTCAACATTTGCATGGCCTTCTCCCTATTCGCTAATTGAGAACGCTCTATCTGGCATACTACCACTATGCCCGTAGGCTTGTGCGTAAGTTGTACTTTCGTCTCAACTTTATTTACATTTTGCCCCCCAGCACCACCTGAACGCGATGTATGCAATTCAATATCAGCAGGGCTAATATCTATATTGATGGTATCATCTACTACAGGGTAAGCATAAACAGAGGCAAAAGATGTATGCCTTCTCCCTCCACTATCAAATGGAGAAATCCTGACCAATCGGTGAACACCACTTTCTGATTTCAAAAACCCATATGCTAGCGGACCTTCAAATTCCAGAGTAGCGGATTTAATCCCTGCAACCTCACCTTCTTGAAGATCTACTTCTCTCACCTTATAACCATTTTTCTCTCCCCACATGATGTACATACGGAGAAGAATTGAGGCCCAATCATTGCTTTCAGTACCACCGGCACCAGGATTAATTTCCAACATAGCACTAAGTTGGTCCTCTTCTCCACTGAGCATCTTCTTTAATTCCAGGTCCTCAACTAGTTTGAGGTTTTTATCGAATTCAATATCCAATTCTTCTGCCAAAACTTCTCCTGCATTATAAAACTCAAACAGCACTTCCAAATCCTGGACGCCTGTATCTATGGTTTCGTACTGAGAAGTCCAGGCTTTACGCGCTTGGATCTGCTTCATTACTTTTTCTGCCTCATCAGTATCGGTCCAAAAACCCGGTTGTGCTGAAATGGCTTCAAACTCTTCTATTTCTGATTTCTTACGATCGTAGTCAAAGATACCTCCTCAAGGCCGTTACTCGGGCCTTCAAATCTTTCAATTGATCTGATGTCATAATGTTTAATTTATTTATTTATTTAAAATGCAAATTTGCTGAATTACTACTAAATAACCAATTTAATTCATTGGATTGAAAAAGGTAAACACTTATAAGCAGCTATGGGGAATTAGGGTTTAAAGCCAAACCCTTCTCTTACAATAATGTAATTTAGATTCTTCTCCCAAGGGCAATGTGAGAATCATAATGTTTTAGTCTATTCTGAAGCCTCAACGGTGATGACCATTATCTTTTTCTTCTTCCCTACTTTAAATTTCTTGTACCTCAGGCTTTTTATCAATATCCCGGCACCTATCAAGGCTGCCGAAGTCGTCCAAACACCTGTACTGTAATGGATTCCACCATCCGCAGCCAGACTATTTATCCCACCTGCCAGCATCAACAAGGTGCCTCCTGCTATTGGCAGCAAGGTTAAATTAGCTAGGGTTTGATTTCGCTCATCTTTATCTCTAATGTCTATGGCTTTAATTTGCTTCAAGCTTAGAACATTCTCTTTCAAAGCTATATAGTCTCTATCAATTTCACGAATCACATCTTTGATATAGTAATCATTCCCTTCTTGCAAATAGATAAATTCATCTCCCACCTCATAGGTAATACGTGATTTTTCGTTGGCACCTTTTTGCAAGATCAGGTAATTCTGAGCTAATACTGTCCCTTGGCCTAAGGAAATCAGACTTAAAAACAATAGGGCCCTGATAAGGACTTTCATAAGCTAAACAATATTCACAAGACTTAAATTGACAAGGATTAATACTTCATTATCCAGTTGTACTTATCGGGAACTTTGCCATATTTGATATTGTCGAGGGCCTCCAAGATCTGAACAGAAAATGCATCTTCTGAAACTTCAGGCAATTCATAATCTTTGCCATGAATATTTATTAATCTTATAAATGCGACTGTTGCTGCGGTCCCTGTTCCAAATGCCTCTTCCAATTTCCCGGAATTGAGTGCTTCTTCAAGTTCAATGACTGTTAAGAATCGCTCTTCAACAGGCATTCCCATCTCTTTGGCCAAGGTTAAAACACTGTCCCTAGTAATGCCTTTAAGAATAGTGCCAGTGGTAGTAGGAGCTGTAATCAACACCCCATCTATAACAAACATGACGTTCATGGTTCCACTTTCTTCGATATACTGATGGGTCTTTCCATCTGTCCACAAAAGTTGGTCATAGCCATCTTTTTGGGCTTTCAATGCTGGATAGAGTGAGCCAGCATAATTACCTGCTGCCTTTGCTGCTCCTGTTCCTCCTTCTATGGCTCTTGCGAATCTGGTTTCTACCTTCACGGCAACAGGTTTCGCATAATACTTCCCTACAGGAGAAGCCAAGATCATAAATTTGTATTTTTTTGATGGTCTAATGCCCAAGTAATCATCAGCTGCAAATATAAAGGGACGGAGATACAGAGAACATCCTGTTTGCTTAGGTACCCATTCTCTATCCACTTCTAATAAACTACGCATTCCCTCCATAAAAATTTCCTTAGGCAATTCAGGAATACACATTCTCTTCGCAGATTCATTTAATCTCTGCTGATTGGCATCACCTCTGAAAACCAAGATCTCCCCTTGTTCATTTCTATATGCTTTCATACCCTCAAAGACAGATTGCCCATAATGCAAGGTTGCATTAGCTGGATTAAGCTGTAGAGGAGCATAAGGCACAACTTTTAGGTTTTGCCAAGCACCATCTATATAGTCCGCCACAAACATGTGATCACTAATGGTCTGTCCAAATGAAAGTTCATCAAAATTAGTGGTTTCCAATTTTGATGTTGATGACTTAATTATATCTATGTTTAATGTTTTATCCATAATTATTTACGCACCTGCATGCCAGGTGATTTCATTTACATTTAAATCTTTTGCCAATTGCCTCCCTAGAACAAACAAATAATCTGAAAGCCTATTAACATATTCTAATAATACTACATCCACTTGAGAACTTTCCGACAACAACACCATTGACCTTTCCGCTCTCCTACATACTGTCCGTGCAATATGTGCCGAAGAAACTACTGGATGACCTCCTGGAATGATAAAATTCTTTAAAGGCTGAAGATTTGCCTCCATTCTGTCAATCTCTAATTCTAGAAAATGAACATCTTCCTCATTAAATTCAGGAAGCTTCATTCCTTTCTTATCAGGATCACAGGCCAATATCGCTCCTATTACAAATAGCCTGTCCTGGACTTTGTACAGAACCCCGGAGATCTTTTCATTCTTTACCTGATCTCTCAGTAAACCTACATTTGCATTTAATTCATCAACATTACCATAAGCATCAATTCTCAAATGAGATTTATTCACTCTGGTGCCCCCAAAAAGAGATGTTTTGCCTTTATCTCCCGTTTTGGTGTATATTTTCATTTAATTCTTTTTGATTTCAAATAACCGTTTTATCTATAACAGTTGGGTTAGGATTTCTTTCATCAGACTCTACCAGCCCATCCCTAAGCCGAATTACACGGTGGGCATAATGCGCAATATCATCCTCATGTGTAACCATTATAATGGTGTTTCCTTTCTGATGCAAAACATGGAAAAGGTCCATTATTTCATAGGAGGTTTTACTATCCAAATTACCCGTTGGTTCATCTGCCAAAATGATACTAGGATCATTTACTAAAGCTCGGGCAATAGCTACTCTTTGTCTTTGCCCACCAGAAAGTTCATTGGGCTTGTGATGAATCCTATCATCTAAGCCAACACTTTTTAAGGAAAGAAAAGCCTTTTCTTCTCTATCTGCTTTATTAAACCCTGCGTAAATCAAAGGTAAGGCCACATTTTCTAAACAAGTTGCCCGCGGTAACAAATTGAAAGTCTGAAATACGAAACCGATTTCTTTGTTCCTTATCTCTGCCAGCTCATCTTCACTCATGTCACTCACATCTTTGCTATTCAAGATATATTGCCCCGAACTAGGTGTATCTAAACAGCCAATAATGTTCATTAAAGTAGACTTTCCAGATCCGGAAGGCCCCATAAAAGCCACATACTCTCCCCTGTTTACACTAATGCTCACCGATTTGAGTGCTTTGACTTCCTCGGTTCCCATTCTGTATACTTTACGTATTTCTTTGGTTTTAATGATTTCTGGCATAATTTGGGATTTAGAATGTGAAGATAGGGTATATTGCTCAAAAACAGGAATTCAACCTGTTAAATTATACCAAAGGAATTATAGAAATTTCAACTGTAATTCAGTTAGGTCTTCCTGACCAATCCACTCAGCCATTAGCCTTAAATTGGCACTGGCATATTGGTCTAATCCAATTATACGGCAATATTTCACTAACGTTACCCACAAAACCGGATCTTTATTGAATTGGCAAGCTCCCTGTAGCAATTCATAACGTTTCTCCGCCTCCTCAATTTGTTCCATCTGCGCCAAAACCATAGGTGTCAAATACGGGTTAAGGACTGTAATTTCACAATTATCACTGGCTAGTGTCCCGCCAACCTTAACCTTTTGGAGATACTCTTCAAGAGAAGAACCTTCCACTGTAAATTGCCCGCTATTATTTGCTATTGTGAGCAGTTCCTCAAGCGTATTTTCTTCAAGCCAGTGAGATTTCCTTTTTATAATTTCTCCGGCAAGAATTTCTTTATTTCTATCACTTTCCAAAGACCTCAATGCTGGCAGTAATTCTTTACCCAACATCCCTGGAAGTCCTGCCAAGGTTTGGTAAAGTTTTGCAGTGTCATTCTCTAACAATTGTCCCGACTTATCAAATCGCATCCAATTAGGGAAATCTACCTTTTGGCTTGCTGAAATAAAGGCTGATTCCTCTTTCAATCCACCGAAATACAAGAATGGCAAGTGGTCAGATGTGAATTTCGAATAGCCCTTTAAGGATGCTTGCTTCCATTCAATCGCTGCTTTTTCAAAATCACCTTGTTCAGATAGAACCCATCCTGCAAATGCATGATAAAAACCTGCATCCTGACTGAACCTAAAGGCCATTCCATTTAAGTGTTCAAGTAATCCCTTAATATCGCCGGATTTGTACTTCAATATCAAGCCAGATTCTTTTAAACTTTGCTCTACCGATAAGGAAAGTTCTTCCTGATTTAACATTGAATCAAGGTCTGCACTTAGCATACTATTAAAATAACCTTTGTCGGTATTTGTTAGAAAATTCCTAATCAATGACCTTCCTATCAAATCATTGGTAAGGTTATTCTCAAATGAATTGATCTCTAAAGGCACAGTCTCTCCCCCTGCATTCTTAGCTGCTAACAGATTGATTTCATTCTTTAGACCAGGAGCCAAAAGGTTTTCTTCTTCCAAAGGCAAACCATGCGCAATTTTAATCCCGGTAGCATTAAGCAGGCTCACTTCCTCAAATCCTTCCATTTTATATAGGGTATTTAAAGCCTCCTTAGGAAGGTTCATCCTATGGTACACCAGCGCGAGATTATTTGCTAAAAAAGGGTTTCCCTGATAGTATTTCAATCCTTCTTCCAAATAAAAAACTGCCTCATTGGCCCTTGAACGCTTTTCTAACATTTGACTCAAAAGCAAAATATCCTTTACCTGAGGGTTCTGTTCAAAACTTCTTTCTAATGTTTTGAGAGCCAGAGTAGGTTGATTTTGTTCCAGATAAATATTACTTACAGCATAAAGTGCATGGTCGTTTGAGCGATACCTATCAAAGGCATTTTCGTAGAGTACGGATGCTTCAACTGGTCTTTTGGTAGTATAATAGTAATCAGCTGACAAGTGAGTTGATGAAGTGCCAAATTGTATGGCAATAATCCCTGCAGCATAAACCATCAAAATCAACACCGCTATGGTTCCTCCTAGCCTCATATGAAAATAAGGGAAAAAGGGCGGTTTGTACATTATTTTTTCAATGGCATTCCCACTATTTATAATAGCAGAAAAATTCACCCAAATGTATAGACAGAATAAAACGCTAAAACCAAGCTGACTATAGGCAAATACATGATGCGTAAAATCTATCATGGGTGTATTTCCTGACAGTTCCGCCTTAAAAAGCACCAAAAGGCAAATCGCAAACCCTCCCAGATAAAAAGCTTTACCTATCCAAGGCTCATTGAAAGCCTGAGGGTAATATTTAATTCTAAAGTGAATATCGAAAAAGCCGACAACAGCAATAAGAAAAAGTAAAAGTTGGAATGAAGGTAAGGGCCATTTGTACCAATCACCTGTAGCTTCAAGAAAAACCAAAGCCGCTAATACCAAATACAAAGTAGACACAACGGCGAAATGCCAACCGATCTTGATGCCAATACCTCTATTCAGTTTAGCTAAAAACAAATAAGTTGCGGAAACAAAAGAATGCCCAATGTATAGAATAAAACCACTGCCCATGACAAGGGCCATTAAAAACAGGTTTTCTGACAACAAATAAGTCGGTGAAGGCGCCTGAGCAAAATAAATTAAGACAGCTAATCCCGCTATCCCCAAACCCAGAATTAATATCATCCTAAAGCTTAATGACAAATAATTGAAAAAGAGGCGAATGATAGCTGCTGGAGCCAAAAGGAACAGCAAGCAGATCCCCAAGGGAATATTGGTGCCTATCCCTCCAATATTTAAGCTGTTTACTCCGCTAACGCTTAATAATAATATCAGTACTCCTGCTCCTATCAAAAATGCCTGTCGCTTCAATAGTGTTATCAAAACAATAAACAACAACAACAACAGCCACACACCAATCCCCATCACTTGTGTCAAGATGGGGTAAGTAAGCAATGGGGCAGTCTCAAATTGATCAAGAAGCAAGAAATTCTGAACCTCTAATTCTAAAGAACTCAAGGCTAAAAGAAAGCTTCCTAAAGGAACATTAGTTCTTTCTTCAAGCGTTAAAAGTTGGGCAGATTGAAAAGAATCTCCCGCAAATTCTAACCACAACAATCCTATCCCTGCACCAATAAGAGCAGCCAAAAAAAAGAAAAAGATTAAGTTCTGCCAGATTGACCGGCGCATTATTCCATTACTTTTGGAACACGGAAATAATCGGAATCTCTCTGCGGTGCATTTTTAAGCCCTTTTTCATGATCCAAGTGCTGTCCTACCTCATCTTTTCTCATTACATTTTCCTCAGAAGACATTGTAATAAGGGGTTCAACATTGTCGGTATCCACCTCATTTAGTTTTTCTACCCAGTCAAGGATCTGCGTCATATCAGTGGTCATTTTTTTCGCACTGTTTTCGTCAAACTCAAGCCTGGCTAGGTGGGCTATTTTTTTAAGAGAATTGATATCTAGTTTCATGAATTTTCTTTTTTAAATGCTAATGGTTTATTGTCTTTATTAAGTTGCTCTTGGATAATGGCAAAGCATTTCTCCTTAATTTCTTTCACCTCATTAGGCCCGGAACCTTTTACGGTAATAGGCTCATGGATGACTACTTTTACCGGTTTATAGCGCAACAAAAACTTACCATCGTCTGGCAAAATTAAGTGATTGTAAGATAAAGTGACAGGAATAATCGGAATTTGTTTATCTAAAGCCAATTTAAAAGCTCCATCCTTGAACCTTGCCATGGCAGGCGGAGCCTCACTTGAAATCCCTCCTTCAGGAAAAAACACCACGCTAGCACCTTCATCCAACGCTTTTTTGGCTTTTAGCATCGATTCTCCTCTGCTTTTTAAGCTATTCCTATCCACTGCAATGTGTAAGTTTTTAAACATGTATCCGAACAATGGCACTTTAGCCAGTGAGCTTTTACCTATAAACACAAGATCAAATGGTATTAACCCGAGCACGGGAATATCCAAATAGGAAAAATGATTAGACACAAAGATAAACTGTTCGCTTTCCTTTAGGTGATTTCGGTTCTCTATTTTCACTTTAAAAAATAGCATTCCAAAAAACAGCTTTGACCAAATTCTGTTTAATTTTCTCCCTTGACTTTTCTTACCCGGGACCTCAATGGTATAGATAAATTTTGGCAGCAGAATCAGAAAAGCCATAATAAATCCGATGCTACCATAGATAGAATAAATTCTTCTAATAAATCTCATTCCTTATTTAAAGAGGGTTTTGATTTCGAAATTTAGTAAAAATCGAGAGGCATGATGAAAGAACTGGAATTTTATTCTATGGGTAGAAAAATTAAACCTCATTTTTTTTCACTCTCAATGAGGTCCCCTCAGTACTTATCACCTTAATTTTCTCTCCCTTATCAATAAATTCTCCCCTTGAATAAGCATCATACATTTCATCCTCAATAATTACCTTCCCACTCGGCATCAAGCGGGTATGAGTAACCCCTTCCTTACCGAGCATTTCCTGACTATATAAAGAAGAGGTATACCCCTCAGACTTCTGCTGCGTATCAGCCAGGGAAATCCTACTAAAACTTTCCCATTGATTGATTTTGGGTGTCAATGTAAAGATCAGAACCGTAGCAATAGTTGCTGCCAAAATCACTGTCAATAAGGCTGCAAAAAGTTTCCCAGAACTTACAAAAGTAAAGTCAAACTGCTCATTAGGCAGCATACCCATGGTTAAACCGGAAAGAATACAGACAATCCCCAGAATTCCAAATACCCCAAAGCCCGGTACGACAAATATTTCCAGGGCCAATAAGACTATCCCCACAATAAAGACCACCAATTCCCAATTGCTTGCGAGACCTGTTAGGTAATAGGGGATAAAATACAACAGCATGGCTATAGCACTCGCTGCAAGCGGGAAACCTATACCTGGTGTTTGTATCTCAAAATAAATCCCAGCAAAAATGATCAAAATCAGAAACCCACTTACCGCTGGATTGAGGAAAAGAGAAATAATGTCTTCAGTAGCTGAAGGAGAATATTTATAGATTTCATAGTTTGTTAGGCCATATCTAGCAACAATTTCCTCAATAGAAGAAACCTGAGCTTCACAAAAACCATTTTCTATAGCCTCAGATACAGAGAAGGTAATGACTTCTCCACTTTTAGAAACTCCTTCAACCTCAATATTTTCATCTACCATGGCTTCAGCAATTTGAGGATTCCTCCCCCTAGCCTCAGCAGTACTTCTCATCATTGAACGCATATAAGACTGGTACTTGTCCGGCGCAGCCTCACCTGAGCCCCCCATCACCACTGTAGCAGCCCCGATACTTCCTCCTTTTGCCATATAAATACTGTCACAGGCTATGGATATCAATGCCCCAGCTGATGCCGCATCTTTATCAATAAATGACACAATGGGAATTTTGGATTCCAGAAAGCTTGTTCGGATATCATCAGCATCATTAACTGCCCCTCCATAGGTGTCCATATGAACAATGATCAATGCGGCCTTTTTCTCCACCGCATCTTCCATTGCCATTCTAACTTTCCTGTTCATTCTAGGATCTATATCATCCTTCATTTCAAACACATAGACGGTCTGTAAAGAGTCCTTAGATTGTTCAGTTTGTCCCTGAACAAATGGAACCACAATAAAATTGATGAAAATATAGATGGATAAGCTAAACCAGAATTTCATTTTAAATACCTGTTTAATATTTCTGTATGAATATACCAATAAAAATGATCATCGCCCCTATTGGTATAAAATGGAGTTGCAATTGATAAAATAAATATCAAATTTGCATGATTATTAGAAATTTATTGTTAAAAACCGATAGTAAAATGAAGTGCTGGATATTGATTATAGGGATGATTGGCCTTGCTGTCCCATCTAAAGGAGCATTACTTGTGGATAGGGATTCTGTAGGAGTAGAAAAAATAGGAGGTAAATCCTATATTATTCACCAAGTAGATCCTCAAGAGACTTTATTTGGAATTTCAAGGAGATACAACACACCTGTAAATGAAATCGTCCAAAACAATGATACTTTAAAGGATGGGCTAAAAATTGGGCAACGTATCAGGGTTCCCTATATTGAGAAACAGGCTATCCCTGAAGGTGCTAAAGTACACCATGTGACACCTGGAGAAACGCTTTTTTCAATTGCCAAGTCATATAATATTAGCATGGATAAGCTGATGAAGGCCAATGCCCTGAAAGGCACTGATCTTAGCGTAGGCCAAGCGCTTATTATAGAAGGCATCGAGCAGTTGGAAGCTCCTGTTGTAGAAAAGAAGGTAGAAAAACCTGTTGAAGCAACACCTCAAACAGTAGCCGTTGCCGCTGAAAAAATAAACACAAAGAAAAAACAGCCTAAGGAAAAGGTAGAAAAAGTTAAAACTGAAGAAGCTCCGGCCCCAGTGCCTGCCAGTCCATCTACTGCACCTACTTCTCCTTCTGTATCCACTACAGGCAATTGGATATCCCATCAGGTAGTTCAAGGAGAAACTTTGTTTGCCATAGCCAGAAAGTACGAGGCAAACGTTGAAGACATCATTAAATGGAATGGGCTTTCTTCAAACAACTTATCTGTTGGACAAACCCTAAAAGTAGGTAGGGAAACCAATGCCAATATCCCAGTTACTCAATTACCAGGAAATAACAAACCTAGTGCAGAGCTTACCAACTCTGAAAGTTCAACCCCTCCAACAAACAACATCAGTACATCCACTGCTTTCAAAAACGTAACGGAAAGTGGTCAGGCGGAAGTTATCGAAGGAACAGGTAATCATAAAAAATTCTTGGTACTTCACAGAAACGCTCCTGTAGGAACAATAATGCGAGTCAGAAATGAAGAAAATGATGTAACGGTATTCGCTAGAGTAGTTGGGGTGTTACCAGCAACTGGAGACAACAACAAACTATTGATAAAATTATCAAAAGCAGCTTTTGATCAATTAAAAGCCGTTAATTCACGCTTCAGAGTAGAAGTATCCTATTAAATTATATTTTCAAAAGCGCTTCAATTGCCTACTCATTCTGGCTAGATAAACGATTGCCAAATAGCTGTAATTGAACACTTGTTTCACCCCGTTTGGAAACCTTTTATTTTGAATAATAAAATTAAAAAAAAGTTTATCATTAAGCCAAAGACAAAAAGGCCATGAACATAAAAAAGAATAAACCCGTAATCGGAATTAGTATAGGTGATATTAATGGAATTGGTGCGGAGGTGACAATGAAAGCTTTGTTGGACAACCGACTACAAAAAATGATTACACCTGTGATCTATGGCCATGGCAAAGCCCTTACCTTTTATAGAAAAGCTTTGGAGCTAAATGATTTTAATTTCATTCAGGTCAAAAGCATTGAAGAAGTTCACCATAGAAAAATCAATGTAATCAATGTTGTACAGGAATCGCCTGAGGTGATGCCTGGAGTAGAAACAAGAGATGCCGGCAGTATGGCCCTGGCTGCCATAGATCAAGCCATAGTAGACTTAAAAAGCGGTCAATTGGACGCCTTAGTCACTGCGCCACTCAACAAAAACAATATCAACAGTACTGAGACACCTTTTGTAGGGCATACTGAATATTTAACAAATGCTTTTGACACCAAGGAAAGCATGATGTTTATGGTGTCTGAAGACATGCGAATTGGATTAGTTACTGGTCACGTATCTTTAAAAGACATTGTAAATGGAGTAACCGAAAAAGCCATTCGGGCGAAGTTAAAAATCATGATTCGGTCTCTCAAGGAAAATTTTGGTATTACAAAACCTAAAATTGCGGTACTTGGCTTGAATCCACATGCTGGAGAAGATGGATTATTAGGAAATGAAGAACAGGAAATCATCCAACCTGTGGTTAAAAGCTTTAAAGAAGAAGGCGCCTTGGTTTTTGGCCCCTATCCCTCAGATGGTTTCTTTGGAATGATGCACCAAAAACGGTTTGATGGGGTTTTGGCCATGTACCATGACCAGGGTTTGATCCCGTTTAAAACATTGTGTTTTGATTCAGGGGTAAATTTCACCGCAGGGCTGCCGATTATCAGAACAAGTCCAGACCATGGAACAGCCTACAATATAGCTGGAAAAAATGACGCTGACCCCGGTTCTATGCGTTCTGCAATTTTTCTGGCACACGATATGATTAAGAGAAAAGAAAACTTAACTGCTACTTAATGAAATTATTAAAGGGTAGATTTTATTAATCAGAAATATTTTTCTAAATTTGCGGTCTTAATTCGAAAAATGAAATTCATAAGGAAATTCGATATTGACATTATCAGACTGAAAGAAGGCAGGCACAATTTCACCTTTGAAATTGATACCGAGTTCCTAGATCATTTTGAAAACAGTAGGGATATAGTAAACGATGTCGCTATTAAAGTAGAAATAGAGCTTGACAAAAGAATTAACTTAATTGAAGTTATTTTTAATTTGAAGGGAAAGGTAAATATAACCTGTGACAGAAGTCTTGAAAATTTCGATCATCCAACCGACTTGTCTCATAAGATAATATACAAGTACGGACAGGAGGAAGCTGAAATAGATGATGAGATCTATTTCATAACAAATGACACACAGAGCATCAATGTGATGCAATTGATCTATGAATTTATTTTGCTCGGAATCCCTGCAAAAAAAATTCACCCTGATCACCTGACAGAAGAAGATGAAGACGACGAAGATGAAGGTTGGATTGTCTATGAAGCAGGAGAAAGTGACTTGACAGAAGAACAAATAAAAGACGACCGAAACCCGTTTTGGAAAGCTTTGAAAAATTTAAAAAATAACGAATAATCTAAAAATTACATAGATATGGCACATCCTAAAAGGAAAATTTCCAAAACCAGAAGAGATAAAAGAAGGACACATTATAAATTAAATGCACCTGGTTTGGCTCAGTGTCCTACCACCGGGGAATTTCATTTACCCCACAGAGCATTCTGGCTTGACGGTAAACTGTATTATAAAGGACAGGTAATCATGGAAAAAGAGGTTTTAGCCTAAATTTCTTACATATTCCTGCGAAGCAGCCTGCTCTATTCTGGAGCAGGCTGCTTTTTTATAGACTATTGTCTGATATTTTATATTTTTCCCGCTTAACTTTCTCTGAGAATTTTTGTCGGATTATTTCCTGTACAGGTCTGTTTTCTATTTTACTTTCCAACCAAGAGATAATATCCAGGTATAAAAACGCCCTTTTTTCAAAGGGATGGTTCTCGTAGGCAAGTAATTTTTCTCGTAACTCTATAAATGCCCCTTTAAGCTCGTGATCATAAATCCGGCTAAGGTTACGAATAAAGTGCATCATTTCTTTTTGCACCTGATGCAAATCGTCCATTTTGATTAAAAACCTATAGACATTTCTAATCTGCCCATCCAACTTCTCATCAATCCCTGCCTCGTAGCTAGCTATTAGCTTAAGAATATGGGCAAAACACTGCAAATCTTCCCTTAATCCTATTTGGCTATTTTCAATCACCTGATCCAAGTACACAATAGCCCTTTCATTATCCCCACTTCCGAAATAAAGGCAAGCAATTTTATAATGCAGAACCATCAAATGATGCACATCTAGCTTTCGCTTCAAAGGTGCAATGTCTTTTAATAAATCAGGCACAATCTCTTTTACCCCCTTGGTAAAATCTCCTTTAAGAAAATAGAAGTTTATTAGATTGGAGTATAGGTAGAGGAATGACAGGATCTTACTGTTCCCATCCCATACAAAGTCCTTTTGTCGCAAGCTAAGCCTAAACTCCTCCAGCACCTTAGCGAACCGCTCATAATAGCCCATATAAAACAAGGTATCCAGCAAGTAATGATAAGCCTTCAAATAGCTTCCTGTGGCCACTTTGATCATTTGAGGTTCTGAATGAAAGAGATCTACCCAATGCTGGGCCGCCCTATAGCAAACCGGGAAATCCTGAATAATATGAAAATACCATACCTGGGCTTGGAATAGATACATTTTCTCATAAAACCCAAGCGTCATAAAATCATATACAGGCATGTTCTGCTTGTAAAAGTTTTCCAGCATTTCCCTGCCTTCCTTATCTTTGATATAACCAGTCTTTAAATAAATCCCATACAGCTGCAAGGAAAGACTTGAAAACCTATTTTTAAGATCCACTTTTTTTGACAAGACAGCAGCCTCCTCACTTAGAATATCCGCCCTATTTTTAATGCTTCTCGTGATATGCTGGGATTCAATGACTTTTTCCATTTCCACAACCCTTAGCATTATCGTATCGAGGCCATATAAACTTGCCACCTGCTTGGCTTTTTCAAGGGTTTTCAAACCCTGCATATACAAGCCCTTATTAAACAAAATTCTTCCAAAATCAATTTGTTCATTCAGTTGCAACTCTATATTCCTATCGGCATACAAAAGACGTAAGGAAGTCAAAACCTGCTTGTACAAATGAGCTTTCATATTGGACAATTGCTTTTTTGTAACTGGTGCCTTTTCCAGCAGTTCCCGTTCGTTATAAGCCCCCATTTTATCCAAGGCATCAAAAAGCAAAAGAAATTTAGCCCCTTCATTTGAGGCAAGCCGCTTAGCGAACAATTTAAAATTCCTTTTCTCGGAGGGAGAAAGGCTGTTTATCAGGTCAAATAAAAAATCTTTTTTACTATTGGATATCATAATTTAAAAACACTTATAACACTCATTTTCAGGTGTTAATGATAAATTTTTTAACATTAGGCATCGGACATATAAAGTTAAATGAATTTATTGGCTAATTGGAAGGTTCTACTTTAGATTTTATTAAAATATTAAAACTATGGATGAGAATCACGTATTGATCTTTGACACCACCCTACGAGATGGGGAACAAGTGCCCGGATGTAAATTAAACACCCCTCAAAAAATTGAAATTGCACAACAACTGGAGGCTTTAGGTGTAGATGTGATCGAAGCAGGTTTTCCTATTTCTAGCCCTGGAGATTTTAATTCCGTTATTGAAATATCAAAAAATATTTCGGAACCCATTATATGTGGGCTTTCTAGGGGAGTAAAAAAAGACATTGAGGTGGCTGCTGATGCCCTAAGATTTGCACGGAGACCTAGAATACATACTGGTATAGGAACTTCTGACTACCACATCAAGCACAAATTCAATAGCAATAGGGAGAACATCATTGAATGGGCTTCTGGGGCTGTTGCTCATGCTAAAAGCTTTGTTGAAGATGTTGAATTCTATGCTGAGGATGCCGGCAGGACAGACAATGAATACCTTGCGAGAGTTTGTGAAGCTGTTATCAAGGCTGGAGCCACTGTGCTAAACATCCCAGATACCACTGGCTATTGCTTACCCGATGAATATGGTACCAAAATCAAATATCTCGTTGACAATGTAAGAGGCATTGAAAACGTGATTATTTCAGCGCATTGCCACAATGACTTGGGGCTAGCCACAGCCAATTCAATTGCTGCTATAATGAATGGCGCAAGGCAGATTGAATGTACCATCAATGGTATCGGTGAAAGAGCGGGAAACACTTCCTTGGAAGAGGTAACCATGATAATGAAGCAACACCCAAGACTAAACGTTACCAACAATATTAATTCCAGATTGCTTAATCCAATCAGTCGCTTGGTAGCCGACAAGATGGGAATGATGGTTCAGCCTAATAAGGCCATCGTTGGTTCTAATGCATTTGCTCACTCTTCAGGAATACATCAGGACGGTGTAATTAAGAACAGAGAAACGTATGAGATCATTGATCCAATTGAAGTAGGTGTAGACGAATCAATGATTGTACTTACTGCCAGATCAGGCAGGGCAGCATTGGCTTATCGTGCGCACAAAGTAGGTCATACCCTTTCGAAGCTAGAATTAGACAAAGTCTATAATGTTTTCTTAAAACATGCTGACATGAAAAAAGAAATACTGGATGAAGACATTCACCAGATCATTTCAGAAGCTGTTTAACCCAAAAGAGGCAATAGGCTTTCTATTTCGTAGGGAAATCACTTTATGATGCCTCTGCCAATAGCATACTTGACGGCAAACACTGAGGTTAAAATTTCAATTATTCATATAAATAAACAAAACGGAGGACCTACATCCTCCGTTTTGTTTTTACCTCTTCCCAAGACCGATCAAAAAAAAATGTTTGCTTCTACGCAGCTAATGGGCTAAATTATCCCAAGAAAAATAAAATCAACTTATTCCACTATCTCGCATGATCAGTATTACTAAACTTTCATCTCACTGGCTGAAATT
This sequence comes from Cyclobacterium sp. L-R, assembly GCF_056859355.1. NCBI lineage: Bacteria > Pseudomonadati > Bacteroidota > Cytophagia > Cytophagales > Cyclobacteriaceae > Cyclobacterium > Cyclobacterium sp. L-R. Next base: position 87,143 of record NZ_JBSXOH010000083.1, on the reverse strand, counting down.
GGCCTTCACTATAATTCTGCTTGGATTTGGCTCCTTACAGCTAATTGCACAGCAATACGACCTCTTAATCAAAGGTGGTCATTTAATGGACCCTAAAAACAATATTGACGAGCCTATGGACATCGCAATAAAAGGGGACAAAATAGCTTTGGTACAGAAATCCATTTCATCAGATTTAGCAGCGGAGGTAATCGATGTAAAAGGATTGTATGTAAGCCCAGGACTTGTAGACATACACACCCATAATTTTTATGGTTTAGACCCTAAAGGACAATACAGCAGTGGCTACAGTGCCATTCACCCTGATGGATATACCTTCCCATTTGGTGTTACCACTGTTGTAGACACAGGAGGTTCAGGATGGCGCAATTTTGTGCAGTTTAAGGAACAGGTTATCGACAGGGTCCGCACAAGAGTATTGGTAATGCTTAATATCGTAGGTCATGGAATGAAGGGTTCTCTTTATGAACAAAACTTGGACGACATGGATCCAAAAATGACTGCATTGGTAGCCAAGCAATATCCTGATTATATCGTTGGGGTCAAAGTAGCCCATTATTCTGGCCATCAATGGGAACAGATTGACCGATTGGTTAAAGCCGGAGAATTGGCAGACATTCCGGTAATGGTAGATTTCGGCGGAGCAAACCCTCCTTTATCTTTGGAGACCCTCTTTATGGAAAAACTTCGTCCGGGTGACATCTACACACATATCTTTGGTGGTGGCGTTCCTTCTAGACAAGCCTTGGTAGATGACAATGGAAAATTACGTCCATTTATTAAAGCAGCACAAGAAAGGGGTGTTATCTATGATGTAGGACATGGTGGATCCAGTTTTTCCTTCAAACATGCTATCCCTGCTATTGAGCAAAGCATCAAACCCAACACAATTAGCACAGACAGTCACTTGAGCAGTATCATGAGCGGCATGAAAAACATGAACAATGTCATGTCCAAATTTCTTAACATAGGTATGAACCTTCAAGAGGTGGTTGCTGCTTCTACCTGGACACCTGCTCAGGTAATCAAGCGAACAGAATTAGGTCACTTAAGCCCAGGAGCCATTGCTGATATTGCTGTATTCAATGTACTTGAAGGTGACTTCGGCTTCACTGAAAAAACTGGCATTGGTAAAATGATGGGCAAATACAAAATCGAGAATGAGTTAACCGTTCGTTCTGGCAAAGTAGTTTGGGACTTGAACGGACTTACTGCACCAATGTGGAACGAATAAAAGCGAACTGATTTATGAAAAGGAGACATTTTTTCCAAAATGCCGGAGCACTATCTGCGGGGTTAGCGCTAGGCGTAAGTGATGGTAGATTGGCTGCTCAACCAAAAGCAGACTACAATAAAAACCCATTTATAATTGGTGTCAACGGACATAAAATCACCTACAATATCCCTGATCTTAGCCAAAAGGTGAAGATCATGCATGTCACTGATACCCATTTATGGAAAGATGACGAAAGGGGCGTAAAATACAAAGAATACAGTGGCCGCATGGCTAAAGCATACAATGAAACAAAGCATTTTCTTACCGGGAATCCCACGCACCCTGAAGAAGCTTTTGAAGCTACTCTTGAAATCGCCAAGCAGGAGAAAGCAGATGCCATCACACTGACGGGAGACTTATTTAGTTTCCCGTCAGAAGCGGCCATAGAGTGGGCATTGGATCGGCTGGAAAAAACAAGCATCCCCTACTTCTATTCCAGTGGAAACCATGACTGGCACTATGAAGGAATGAAGGGAAGCTTGCACGAACTAAGAGAAACATGGATTAATAAACGGCTGCTCCCTTTATACAAAGGCAGAAACCCGCTGATGTATTCCGTTGAAGTTAAAGGTGTTAATCTGGTAAATATTGACAATAGCTATTATGAAATACTTCCGGAGCAACTGGAGTTTTATAAAGGAGAAGTAAAAAAAGGAAAGCCTACCCTTCTAATGATGCATATCCCATTATATGCCCCAGGAAGAAGCTTGGGATATGGCTGTGGGCATCCTGATTATAATGCCAAAAATGACAGGAATTTTGAAATTGAACGTAGGCAACGTTGGCCTGAAAATGGACATAGTAAAACCACTATGGAATTTCATAGAGAGGTATTCACTACGAAAAACCTTTTAGGTGTTTTGGCAGGACATATCCACAGACAAACCATAGACTGGGCCAATGGTATCCCTCAATTCCTAACCAGCCCTAATGCGTCCGGAGGATACTTAGAAATAGACTTGTTGCCTATGGACAAGTCAGACCAATCAAAATTTACCTAAAAAAAACAGAACCACTGCCCTTTTAAAATTTAGACCGGATCAGTTCTTCGTCAAATCCTGCCTGCATGCTACCGTCCTCAAACACAAGAATTGGACGTTTAATCATGCTGCTTTTTTCTTGAAGAATAGGAATTGCAGTTTCAATACTTTCCAAAGCTGCTTTGTCACTTTCTTCCAGCTTTCTAAAAGTGGTACCTTTTCGATTGACTACAGTATTCAAACCCAGGCTGTCAATAAAACTTTCTAAAAGCCCTTTATCTGGTTTTTGCTTTTTATAATCGATAAAGTCATATTCCTTCCCTAAGGTTTCAAACAAGGTGAAGGTCTTTTTCATCGTATTGCAATTTTTGATACCATAAATCTTTACACTCATGCTATTTTTATTTTTTGGTCAAAGCCTTTCCAAATAATGGTTAAAATGGCTACTTGATTAAACCCAAAATATGCAATAGACATTCTATTACATAATCCGGGTTAAACTCAGGCTATTACAAATTCTTCTGCCCTTTAGGCTTTAAAATTACCTTATTTTGTCCAAATATATGCCATTAATTAAGATTAACAGGTTTAAAAAGCCGCATAAATTGTACAGGGATTAGCTTTAACTGAAACTGGAATCATAGGGTTTCACCTAGGCTAGCTTGCTCCCCAATTCACCCCTTTTGTACTAATCCAGTAATAAAGAAAAATAAAACCATTCTTATTTTCAATTACAAACACGGCAATAACCCTTTATCAAAAATGAATTGGTTATTAATTAGTATTAAATAAATTTTACCAATAAAACACCAAAGGAATTCACGTGTACCCATTTAGCCCAAAAAACCATACATTTGAGGAATGAGTTCAAATGTAATGAAACGCTTTAGTCCGGGGGCATTCCATTATCAACAGCCAATTCCCCTATTTAATAAACCACTTATTTAACATGAAATTAAAAATAGCAGTCTTTCTGGCTTTAATGCTAGCCATAGGCCAACCTGGCACAGCTCAAGAAGCTCGGGTTACACAACAAGCAACCGTATTTGAGACCTATTCTTTCTCAGATCCTAACCCAGTTCCTTCATTGGCCTACAAGCCGAACATTTACCCCTATTTCACTTTTGATGGCTATAGTGTAAAGTCTCAGAATAAAGAATGGAACCTTATTACACTCGAAAATGAATTCCTGAAAGTCACGGTAATGCCAGAAATAGGTGGCAGAATCTGGGGTGCAATAGAAAAATCAACTTCCGAAGATTTTATTTATGAAAATGAGGTCGTGAAATTTAGAAACATTGCCATGCGTGGTCCCTGGACCTCAGGAGGCATAGAATTTAATTTCGGCATCATTGGTCATTCTCCAGCTACTGCCAGTCCTGTAGATTATATTTATTACACAAATGAAGATGGTAGTGTGACCTGCGTAGTCGGTACCATTGACCTTCCTTCAAGGACCCAATGGAGAGTAAAAATCAACTTACCTAAGGACAAAGCCTATTTTGAAACGGATGCCACTTGGTACAATCCTGAACCATTAAGACAGCCTTATTACAACTGGATGACAGCAGCAGCTCATGTGGCAAATGACCAAGAGTTTTATTATCCCGGTCACATCGCCTTACAACATAGCGGAGAAATAAAAGATTGGCCAATACAGGATGGGATTGAAATCAATCTATATAAAAACAATAATTTTGGTGGAGCCAAATCCCAACATATTGCCGGATCCTATTTAAATCATTTCGGAGGTTATTTTCACGACAAAGGAATAGGTTTTGGACATTTTTCCACCTACGACGACAGCCCTGGAAAGAAACTATGGTTATGGGCTTTATCAAGAAATGGAGGGATTTGGGAAGACTTATTGACAGATAAGAACGGTCAATATATGGAATTTCAGGCTGGAAGAATGCTGAACCAGTTTTCCCCATCAAAAAATGTGGAAACACCACTTACCAAAGCAGGCTTTGCCCCATATACTATAGATCAATGGTCAAACTTTTGGTTCCCCGTTAAACAAATAGGAGGCATTAGCAATGTGTCCAAAAAAGGTGTTATTCATCTAGAGAAAACAAACAATTTGGTAAAATTGGGATTCAACCCTTTCCAAAAAGTTGACGGGTCAATAGACATAAAAATCAATGGGAGTAGTTCTCAATCTATTCCTGTTAAGGGAAATGCCATGGACATAATCTCCCATAAAATCCAAGTGGACACCCCCATCAAGGAGCTTGTGGTATCTTTTGAAGGTGAACAATTGTACAAATGGTCTGAAACGGATGACATGAAACTCATCAGGCCTTTTGACAAGGTAAATGCACCTAAACAATCTCCAAACCAAAAATTGTATTTCGAAGCCAGGCAATATTATTACAGCCGAGATTACAAAAAGGCAAAAGCGACCTATGAAGAGCTACTAGAAAATGACCCCGGGCATCAACAAGGAAGGATAGATTATGCTGAACTTCTGCTGCGTTTTACTCAATATGATGAGGCCTTAGAGAACATTTATAAGGCTTTGTCTGCTGATTATTTTGACCATCAGGCGAATTTTGTAGCTGGAAGTATTTATTTAGCAAATGAGCAAACCACACAAGCCCTTGAAGCTTATGGCTGGGCCGCCAGGTCAATGGAGTTCCGTTCCTCCGCTTACACCATCATGTCTGAGATTTACCTTTCAGAAGGGCAACTTTCCTTGGCTAAAGACTATGCGAAAAAAGCACTTAAAAACAACACCGACAATATAATGGCACTACAGGCTTTGGCGGTAATCCAAAGACTTCAAGGTGAAAAAGATTTGGCAAAAGCAACATTGGATAAACTTTGGGAAATTGATCCATTGAATCACTTTATTCGATTTGAGCGGTACCTAATGGATAAAACGCCTGCCTCATTGGATGAATTCAAAAAAGTAATAAACAATGAATTCCCTTATCAAACTTACTTGGAGCTAGCTGCTGTCTATAAAAAGTACGGACTAAAAGAAAACGCTGTAGAATTATTACAAAACAGTCCCCCTCATGCATTGGTAAACTTATGGATAGCAAGTATGGATCCAGCGCAAAAAGAAGCCCAACTGGAGAAAATGATCGCTCAACCTACTGAGTTTGTCCTACCCTTCAGAAAAGAAACTTTACCTATGCTTAAATGGGCTCAATCTGAAGTGACTTCATGGAAAATTGACTATTACCTGGCTCTCAACCTTATGGCCCTGGGACAGGAGGATGAAGGAAGACAAATATTAAAAACAATAAACCAGTCTGCGGATGAAGCTTCTTTTTACTTGAGTAGAGCACTCCTTCTGGATAAATATGAAAGCCAAGAGAACAATCTGAAAGACCTCGAAAGGGCACTTGAATTGGACAAAGAACAATGGAGAACCTATTTTCAAATTTCCAAATACCATAATAAATCCGGAGATCAACAAAAGGCAATGGCTGTTCTAAAAGAAGCAACAAAAGCCTTTCCTGGCAACTATGTACTGGAGATGGAAATGATTAAACTCCTCAACACAAATGGAGATTATAAAGTAGCCATGAACCTCTTGGATAAAATTCAGGTCTTGCCTCATGAGGGTGCTGGAGGAGGAAGAACCCTTTACGAAAGCGTCTACTTGAATGCTGCACTTCAAGACATTCAGTCAAAAAAATGGAATGCTGCTACAAGTAAAATTGAAAAATCAAGAATATGGCCAGAAAACCTAGGTGTAGGAAAACCTTTCGACCCAAGAGAGATTCTCCAAGATTACTTGGCTGCTGCGGTAAACAAAGCTAAAAATAATCGACCGCAATTCTCAAAATACCTGGAAGCTGTAATTTCTCAAGGAGACCACCTGAATAGCAACAGCAAAGAGCAAGCTCTAGTTGTTTTGGCCTTGAAGCACTCTGGCCAGGAGGATGCTGCTGAAAAATTGGTAGACAAAATTAAAAAGGAAGGAAGTCCATCTGCTGTTGCCAATATTGAGCAGCTTTTAGACCTTGCTGAGAATCGAGGAACTGGCACTTCTCAAGACTTGAAGGACAACGATATCGTTCAAAAAATTATCGAAACCACTAAGTCTATCTTAAAATAGAAGATCAATTAGCATAAAAAAAGTAGGCTTTCAAATATTGAAAGCCTCCTTTTTTTATAACAAAAACCTAACTGACTACAAGCTTTTTAACACTTGTTCATTGGCATCTAAAATCTGATCCAAGTGCGATTGCTCCAAGGCTGTTGACAAGAATAGGCTCTCATATTGTGAAGGGGCAAGATAAATTCCTCTGTCCAACATCCCTCTAAAATATTTACCAAAAACACCTGTATCACAGGTTTGAGCATCCGCAAAATTTATCACCTTTTTATCGGTAAAGAAAAGGGTGTACATGCTTCCTAAGTTATTGATAGTATAGGAAAGCCCCATTTGTTTAAGGCTATCTTTTATCCCACCAACTAAGGTATCTCCGGTCTTAGTCAACTGAGCATACACAGATGGATTTTCATCCAAGTATTTCAGCATAGTAAGACCTGCTGCCATTGCAATTGGATTTCCAGAAAGCGTTCCCGCTTGATAAACAGGCCCTGATGGGGATACATAATCCATGATTTCAGCTTTACCTCCATAAGCACCTACCGGCATACCTCCACCAATAATTTTACCCATTGTGGTAAGGTCAGGTTTTACATTAAAAAGCTGTTGAGCTCCTCCAGGAGAAAGCCTGAAACCTGTCATCACCTCATCGAATATCAACACTATACCTTCCTCATCACAGATTTTTCGTAGTCCTTCCAAAAATCCTGGCTCAGGTAAAACACAGCCCATATTTCCAGCTACTGGTTCTAGAATAATGGCTGCAATCTCTTCTTTGTTTGCTGCCACCACCTCTTTAACCTTCTCTAAGTCATTAAAAGGGGCCAAAAGGGTATCCTTAGCGGTTCCTTTAGTAACACCGGGAGAGTTGGGATTCCCCATGGTAATGGCTCCAGATCCCGCTGCTATTAGGAAACTATCACCATGCCCATGATAATTACCTTCAAATTTTATAAATTTCTCTCTACCTGTAAACCCTCTAGCTAGTCGAACGGCAGACATGGTTGCTTCAGTACCGCTATTAACCATTCTAACTTTCTCTACGGAAGGAACCATCTTTGTGATCAATTCCGCAATCTCTACTTCCAGTCCAGTGGGAGCTCCGAAAGAAGTTCCGTTTTCCATGGCTTTAATAACCGCTTCACGCACCAATGGATGGTTGTGACCGAGTACCATTGGTCCCCAGCTATTGATCGCTTCTATGTATCGATTTCCATCAACATCAAAGATGTAGGCACCTTCTGCTTTAGCAATAAATAAAGGATCGCCACCTACTGCCTTAAAGGCCCTCACAGGTGAATTTACGCCTCCAGGTATGAATTTCTGAGCCTTTTCAAAAAGCTGCTTGCTTTTACTTGTCGTCATCTAATTATTCTTCAATAGTCAAAACTCCATCTTCCAAACTTAGAATAGGAACATAATTATTAAATCTCACTCGAGAAAAATTAAAACCAAATGTTAAATTCCCTTTTATAAAACTTCTTCTATCAAGATTTTTTTGAAAGTCAAAACCTTTTTCTTCGTTGATAACTTTGGTTACAAAATCGGCGAGTTCGAAACCCATATAAGCAAATGATGAAGGGTTGATTTTATAATGATTCATGTAATCGTTCCTGAAATCATCCAGCAATTCATTATTAAAATCAACGGTGTTATTGCCTACAAAATGGAAATTTTGGGTTTCCATCATATCGTAATTAGCAAAATCAAAATACAACCAACTTTCCATTACCACCACTGGCAGTCCTGCTCCTAAAGACTCTACAAGCCCAAAAGTAGGTGAGGCTATGTTCGGATCATCCGAAAAGATTACCATCAAATCTGCGGTTTGGGATTTTCCTTTCCCCAATTCCAGGCTCTCGAAAAAACCCTGCATATCTCTGGTAGTTACTTTTTGATTCTTCACTATTTGAAGCCCACTAATTCTAGCCATATCTACAAAAGTAGCTGCCAATAATTCATCTCTGCTCGTCCCAGAATAGGCTATTGCAACTCTTTTCCCTTCAAATTTTCTGCAATAATCCAATACATTTTGGCTAATTGCCTGAATAGATGGTCTGAACAAATAAGAGTATTCAAATCCCTTTACATTTTCATCAATATTGGACAGTGGATTAATTTGAGGAATTTGTCTTTGTTGAGCAAAACTCGCAACAAGCGCAGTTTCCTCAGGATACAGTGGCCCAATAATGATGTCAGCATTAGATAAAAAGTCGTCTTCTAATATACCTCTTACTTTGGCATCACTTCTTTCCGTATCAAAAGTTTTAAAATTTAACTTTACCCCATTTGATTTGGCTTGATCCAATGCAAGTTTTATCCCCTGATACAATTGTAAAACAAAGTTGTTTGAATTAATTGACTGCACTCCGGATCTGCCTTCATAATTAAAAGGCAGCACCACGGCAATATCTAAAACATTGTCTTTGCTCGAAAGCTTAACGTTACTACTTCCCTGAGTCAAAGCTTCACTTCTGATTTTTTCATACAAGGATCTTTCTGTAGAGGACATAGAACCTTGTGTCTCAAGCCGCTCTTTTAAAGCCATGACCAAGCCCTTATTTTCAGGAAAAAGCCCGTACTGTACAGCAAGAGAACTTGACGCGCTTACTTTCAAAAAATTATAGCTTGCTTTGTACCCCTCTTTTTTCAAGGTTTCATCTGAGATTTGATCTATCAATCGCAATGCATCATTTGGAGACGAGAGCTCAAAATGACACAATGCCAAAAGGTAGCGGGCATCGTCTTTTTTCGCGAAACCCCTCGTAGCAATAAGAGAATTTAAGGCTTCTTTAGCCAGTTCAAATTGCCTGTTACCATAGGCTGCTCTAGCAAAATGATACCTCGCATAATCTGATAACGAACTGTATTTCTCTTTATCAAGATAAGGTCTTAGCAACTCCATTGCCTCTGCCTGATTTCCTTGCTGTATCTGTTTTTTAGCTTGTTCAAGTTGATCAAAACCCTCCTGCGAATAGGCAGTGAACAAGGGAACAATAAGAAATAGAAAGTATAGTGTTATTTTCATGGGGTGAAGAATTCTTTAATGGTGTAGTTTCAAACTTCGTACCTTTTTTCACAAAAAACCGTCATCATTTCAAAATTACGAAATTAAATTTTCCTTAAGCGTATTTACATAGAAAAGCCTGACTTCTCCATCAGGCTTTTCTTATTATTTTTATTCCCACTCAATGGTTGCAGGTGGTTTGGAACTGATATCGTATACGACCCTGTTCACACCTTTCACTTTATTGATAATATCATTGGAGACCTTGCCTAGGAAATCGTAGGGTAAATGAACCCAATCCGCAGTCATGCCATCCACCGATGAAACCGCTCTTAAGGCTACAACTCTTTCATAAGTCCTTTCATCACCCATTACGCCTACAGACTGTACTGGTAACAACATGGATCCCGCTTGCCATACATCATCATACAAGCCTGCGTCTTTCAGACCTTGAATAAAAATATAATCTACCTCCTGAAGGGTTTGCACCTTTTCTTCAGTCACGTCTCCTAAAATTCTAATCCCAAGTCCCGGACCTGGGAAAGGATGTCTGCCAATGATGGCATCGGAAATGCCTAAAGCTTTACCAACTTCTCTTACACCATCTTTAAATAGGGTGTTTAATGGTTCTACTACTTTAAGCTTCATAAAATCTGGAAGCCCACCCACATTGTGGTGAGATTTAATGGTTGCTGATGGGCCATTGACCGAAACGGATTCGATCACATCTGGATAGATGGTTCCTTGCCCCAGCCATTTTACATCCTTGATTTTATGGGCTTCATCATCAAAAACCTCGATAAAGGTTTTTCCGATGGCTTTTCTTTTTCCTTCAGGGTCTGATATACCGGCTAAAGCATCATAAAACTTCTGCTTGGCATCCACGCCAATGACATTAAGCCCCATTCCTTTGTAGGAATCCAGAACTTCTTCAAACTCATTTTTTCTTAACAAACCATTGTCAACAAAGACACAGGTCAATTGATCACCTATAGCTCTATGTATTAAGGTTGCTGCCACTGATGAATCCACACCACCAGACAAGCCCATCACTACACGGTCTTTTCCTATGGTTTCTTTAAGAGAAGCTATGGTAGCATCTATAAATACATCTGAGGTCCAATCCTGTGCACAGTCGCAAATCTGAACCACAAAATTCCTCAAGAGATTCTTACCTTCTGTAGAGTGGGTCACTTCCGGATGAAACTGAATACCATAGGTTTCTTCACCTTGTACTTTGTACGCGGCTATTTTTACCGAGTGCGTACTGGCGATGACATCAAACCCTTCCGGCAATTCCTTGATGGTATCTCCATGGGACATCCATACTTGAGAATCATGTGTCAATTCCCTAAAAAGCTTTGAATGGGTGTCCAAATGAGAAATTTTGGCCCTTCCATATTCCCTGATTTCAGAAGGTGTTACATTTCCACCGTATTTCTGCGCCATTAGCTGTGCTCCATAGCACACACCCAAAATGGGTAATTTACCGCGAAGTGCATCTAAATCCAGATCAGGAGAATCATTGTCTCTAACAGAGCAAGGACTGCCTGAAAGTATGATTCCTTTAATGTCTGAAGTAATTGGGGGGATTTTATTGAAAGGGTGAATTTCACAATATACATCCAGTTCTCTAACACGTCTGGCTATTAGCTGTGTGTACTGAGAACCAAAGTCTAGGATTAAAATCTGTTCTGCCATGCGCAAAGTTAATCAGCCCTTACCAATTCCCGAAATAAAAAGGTGAATTTTCAAAAGAATATTTGGGGTTAATAGTTTGAGAAAAATGCAGAAAACCAAAAAAACAAGTGCCACCGGCCTAAATTAGGTTTACTCTTTCTTTTCATTTCACACATTTATTTGTGTTTTTTTTCTGGATAGGTCAAAGTGAAAACTGAGATTGCCACCCTTTCAGGGCTCAGGATTTAAAATTTTCACCTATTTCCACAGGGCTGACACCCTGTGCTAAGTTACTACGCCCTTTCAGGGCTAAATGAAAAAAACATCAGGATAATAAAATGCATTTTTCAACTAAAAACCCAAGGTGGTTAAGCCCCAATTCCTACAAATAACCCCGGCCCTGAAAGGGACAAATACAATAGCACAGGGTGAAGCCCTATGTAGAAAACCAGTATTGCAACCTAAGCCCTGCAGGGGCGAAATATTTAAGCAATTTGAGAAATGAAAATTTGGGCTGCTAACAAGCAATAAATTTTAAAACTGTAAACTTTTTTCAGGACGAGTCAATTTATGTAAAATGGATGCCACCCTTCCAGGGCTCAGGATTAAAATATTTACCTATTGCCACAGGGCTGACACCCTGTGCTAAGTTACTATGCCTTTTCAGGGCTAAAATGAAAAAATATCCAGATTATAAGTTCATTTTCAACTAAATACCCAAGGTGGTTAAGCCTCAATTCCTACAAATAATCCCGGCCCTGCAGGGGACAAATATAATAGCACAGGGTGAAGCCCTGTGTGGAAAATCAGTATTGCAACCTAAGCCCTGCAGGGGCGAAATATTTGAGCAATTCGGGATTTATCTGTGATGAGTACTTGTCCTAAAAAAGTTTACCTATTAAAATTTAAATACTACTTTAGGTTTACATTTTACGTAAAACCCCCCTTGCCCCCTTAAAAGGGGGAATTTCAGAATAGCTTATTGTAACACTAATTTAATTTTGTGTCAGGTCAAAAAGTCAATCCAATGGGATTGGTGGTAAGATAACCGGACCATACTTCGGCTCCGCTCAGTAACCATGCTTCGGCTCCGCTCAGCCACCGGGATAAAGGAAGGTTTTAATTCGCTTGATTGAAAGCTTGCTTAATTTTTGAGGCAATTTCTTCCATTTCTGAAGGCTCCAATTGTAGCTTTGGCCTGCTGAAATTGATATCATCCATGCTTCTTAGCGGTACCAAATGGATATGTACATGAGGTACCTCCAAGCCGATGACAGCCACACCTATTCGGGTACATTTGATGACTGACTCTTGGGCTTTGGCGACTTTCTTGGCAAAAAGGTGAAGACTAGCATACAATTCATCATCCAGGTCATAGATGTAATCTACTTCTTCCTTGGGCACCACCAATACGTGGCCTTTTACCAAGGGCATGATGTCTAAAAAAGCAATATGTTGCTCATCCTCAGCAACGATATGTGCCGGGATTTCTCTGTTGATAATCTTTGTGAAAATAGAAGGCATAAGTAAGGAAGTTAATGATTGATCACAAAAAAATCCCGATGCATCGCAACCGGGATTAAAAAATTATATGCTTATTTCAAGCACTTCAAATTCTACCAAACCGGCAGGGGCTTGGATTTGAGCAATATCTCCGACTTTCTTTCCCAAAAGGCCTTTGCCAAAGGGAGATGCTGAGGAAATCTTATTTTGTTTAAGATCAGCTTCTTCCTCAGAAACCAAAGTATAGGAAACTGTCATGCCATTTTTTACATTTTTTATTTTTACAGTGCATAGAATACCTACCTTAGACGTATCCATTTTGGAGTTGTCCAATACCCTGGCATTACCAATGACGTTTTCAAGTTTGGCAATCTTCAATTCCAAATGCCCCTGAGCATCTTTGGCTGCATCATATTCTGCATTTTCACTCAAATCACCCTTATCTCTGGCTTCCGCAATTTGCTTGGCAATGTCTGTTCTGCCCTTGGTCTTTAGGAACTGAAGCTCATCTTTGAGCTTCCGCAATCCTTCTTCTGTATAATACTGTATGCTTCCCATATTTATTAATTGTTAGCCTCTTATTAAATAAAATAACGGCCTCAACCTTGAGACCGTTTCCATATGCTTCCATTATTTTCTATACGCAAAGATAAAATAAGAATTCATATTTTACAATTTAACTATCTTTTATTAAGACACTAACCCTTCCATTGACCGGCAATTTTAGCTACTAAAACCTCATTTATCTTCCGGTAAGACTCTTTGGTCCACCCTGCTACATGGGGCGAAAACAGTACCTGTTTGAAGCCCGTTAGTTGCTCAAACGACTTTTTCTCAGCAACAGTTAGCTTCTGGAGTTTTTCTTTTTCCAACACATCCAAAGCAGCCCCTTTCAACTGCCCCTTCTCAAGCCCTTCTATGAGTGTATCAAAACTAATCACTTCCCCTCGGGCTGTATTAATCAGATAAAATGGATGATTAAATCCGTTTATAATATCAGCTGTAAAGAAATTTCTAGTCTCTTCCGTCAAGGGAACATGAATACTTAAAACCTCTGCTTTTTCCTGAATTTTTTCAAAACTACATTCCTCAACAAACTCATTTCCAAAGCCTTTTTTGTATTTGTCATAGGCTAGCACCTTTACCCCAAAGCCTTTGAGTCGCTGAGCAAAAGCAGACCCCATGTTCCCAAAACCAAAAATCCCTACAGTTTTGCCACATAGCTCCTCCCCTCTGTTTCCTTCTCGATCCCAAACACCACGTCTTACTTGGTTATCAGATTGAACGAAGTGATTAAAGAGTGCTAAAAGCATTCCTACAGCATGTTCAGCTACAGCATCTCTATTGCCTTCTGGCGCAGAATAAAGTGCAATACCATTTTGCTCTAGGTAATCCAAATCAATATTGTCTAAGCCTGCACCTGCTCGGGCCACAAACTTTAAATTAATCCCTTTTACCAATAAATCCCTGTCAATGGGTGTTTTAGAACGAATAACAAGCCCTTCATAGTCGGCTAGTATTTGAAGAATACCCTCTCTATCTATATCCGGCCTATAATGTGCCTCGTAACCCTTTTCTTCCAACAACGGAACGATGCTCTCATGCATCTGATCAATGATTAAAATTTTCATGTGCTAATTAAAGATTCAATAACAAAGTGGCTACCATAAAATACACTCCTAAACCCAACAAATCATTGGCAGTAGTGATAAAGGGGCCTGAAGCCATCGCAGGATTGATCCCCAATTTATCCAAAACAATAGGTGTCAATGTCCCCATAAATGAAGCCAGCAAAACCACACTAAATAAGGCAATACTAACAACCAAACCGAACTTTACTTCCTTATCGTACAGAAATACCACAGTGGCCATCACAAACAAGGAAAGTACCAGCCCATTTAAAATGGCAACCAATAGCACTTTAAGTAATCGTTTGGTCAAACTATCTGCAAATACGGACCTATTTGCCAAACTCTGCACAACCAATGTAGAAGACTGTATGCCCACATTCCCCCCTGTAGCTGTAATCAATGGAATAAAAAAAGCCAAGGCTGTAACGGCATTTAGTCCTTCTTCAAAGAAACCAATAAATCCAGCTCCCAAAAGTCCGCCTACCATACCTATTAAAAGCCAAGGCAACCTGGCCCTGGAAAGCCTATATACTGAATCGGACTCTTCCACATCATCCGAGATACCTGTCATGGCCTGAATATCCTCGTCGGCTTGTTCCCTTATCAGATCAAGTATATCATCTACGGTAATTCTACCTACAAGTTTGTTTTTAACATTCACAACCGGAATAGCCTCTAAATCATACTTACGCATAATTTCAGCCACTTCCTCCCCTTCCATATAGGTGGGTACAGATATTATATTGTCTTCATATAGGTCAGCAACTTTAGTGTCCGAAGAGGCTAAAATCAACTTTTTCAAAGCTACCCGACCAAGCAACTTTTCCTTATTGTCTACTACATAAATGCTAAAAATCTTCTCTACATTTTCCGCCTGCCTTCTAATTTCATCAATGGTCTGCACCACTGTCCAGTTCAGGTTGGCTTTTATGATCTCCTTTGCCATAAGCCCCCCAGCACTGTCCTCATCGTAGCGAAGAAGCTCTATAATGTAAAGGGATTTCTCCTTTGCCTCAAGATGGCTTATCACTGCCTCACGGTCATTTACTACCAATTGATTCAGTATATCCACTGCATCATCAGAATCCATGTGATCTATCAGCGTGGCCAACTCCTCAGGAGGCATTGCCTTGATAACTTTGTATTGAGAATCCTCTTCTAATTCATTCAGAATATCTGCAGAAAAATCAGGATCGAGGGCTCTTAGGACAAATAGGGCCTCCATCATTTCCAACTCATCCAATAATGCAGCAACATCTGCTTTATTGGCATCTTGCATGGACTCTTGAATGAAGTCTACATGTTCACCAATTATATTTTCCTTTAGGGCTTCTAAGTACTCCTTAGACAGCTCAAATAATTCTATTCTTTCCAAGATGCTTCAAGTTGTTGGGTTAATAAAACAAATTCAGCCACCCCAAGCTGTTCGGCCCTCAAATCCAACATAGGCATAGCTTTGAATTCATCTGAAAGCCCCATGGGTTTTAGTGCATTTCTCAGGGTTTTTCTTCTTGTACTAAAGGCCTGCTTGACAAGTCTAAAGAACAACTTCTCATTACAATCCAACTTATCTACCTCATTCCGTTTTATACGAATCACCCCACTATTGACCTTGGGCGGTGGATCAAATACTTCTGGGGGGACTGTAAACAAGTATTCCACATCATAGTAAGCTTGAAGCAATACACTTAATATACCATAGGTTTTGTTCCCTTTCTTTGATGTCATTCGCTCCGCTACCTCCTTTTGCAACATACCCACCACTTCGGTCACAAGGTGTCTTCTTTCCAATACTTTAAAGAAAATCTGACTGGATATATTATAAGGAAAATTCCCGATGATCGCATGGGAAGCACTAAGCTTTTCCCTGAAATCATAATTCAGGAAATCACCTTCTATAATTTCAAGGTTTTCTCCCTCATATTTAGTATTCAAATAAGTAATTGACTCCTTATCAATCTCAATTAGTTTTAAATCCCAATTCTTCTTCAATAGGAAATCAGTAAGCACTCCCATACCTGGCCCAATCTCCAATACTACACCTGTCTCCATATGGCCAGTAAGTGACCCGGCTATCTTTTCAGCAACATTTAAGTCTTTAAGAAAATGTTGGCCCAAATGTTTTTTAGCTCTCACTTTGCTCATAATACCAATCTATTTAGGGGATTTTAAGTCATCAAAAGTAAGCAATATAAAACAACGACCATAACATAAATGGAGCGTATCGTTAAAATATAAACAGCTTTTGACCTATGCTTTTTAGCCTGGATAATTTGGCTTACCTCTGTCAGCCTATGCCTTTTTCATTATTTCGGGCTGAAGATAATTTCTGAAAAGAATTTTTCAATACGCATTAATACCTCAAAGCCATTTCCTTCCTTTACCTCGGAATTCTTTGAACCCGGATTATGTATGTCAGGGGTGAAGCCTGTCCCGTGTTTACGGGAAGTGTTGCAATCGCAAGACAATCAGGCTGTTTGGAGATTTTAACATAGCACCGCTATGGTGAAATTGATAACAGCAACGAAGTGGCTGATTTTGAAGCGATTTCAGCACGTAATAGATTGTCTATTGCATATTTCGGATTGAACTGACCATGGCACAAATTCATTCTGACCTAAGAGGTATAAACTGATTTATTGAGTAGGACCTACAAGTTGCTTAGGACAAGAAAATAGCATTGGTACTCATCGTTTGCTAAGGTTTCCAATCTTTTTGACTTATTATTAAAGGTTATCCTGAAGTGATTTAATCTATCAAAAATTAAAGTAGAAAGATAAAAGCATCCCCACTGTCTTTACCACTGGAAATTTGGAAATTAACGAAATGTACCTGAACAAAATCACCCACTGAAGTGCAATTGTGAATTATTAAACTAATTCTCTCAAGACATCGGACCCAGTTAAGCCAATTTAATAAGCTTTGTTTTCTATTTTTAATAGCTCTTCATCGTCTCTTGTAAAAGCTATTTCCTGATGAAAATTTCTCAATCGAATATCCTTAGGTACTTTCTTGTATTGGTCCCTTACCCATTCAACCGCCTGTTCACTCAATAAGGATAATTTTACAGGAACTACGCCATCGTTTACCATTTCCAAATGCTTTGCGACACCTTTAGAGAGGTCTATTATTCTTTTCGAACTCTTCGGCAAGCGATCATTGATTCGAACAATTGCCTCTAAACCATTCTGTTGGTTGGTCACTTTCACCAAGGTCCCAAATGGCAGGTGTTTGTGTGCTGCTGTGAACTCCCACATATCGTATACTTCACCATTAGCCGTTTTTCGATTATGAAAACGTGTTCCATAAAAACTTGCAATTCCTTCCTGAATAACCAAAAGAGAATCTGGGGAAGTAAAAGGGGACTGGGCAAATAGAAGACTTTCAAAGCCCAAGGTAGCAACAAGGCATAATGCCAAAATTCTTTTCATACTAAATTTACTCACAACAATTATTCCAATTGATTCAGACTGACTGATTTTCAATCGATTCGCTAGAAATAAACGCCAAAACCAGGAGTTACCTTAAAACCCACAGTAGATGAAAACACTAAATGGGGATAGTAGATCAATAGAAAACAACATCCCAATTAGCTGAATATCTATTTCATAACAATTTTAGGAAACTAAGCGAAACGGTACTTGATAGATGCCTACCCATTCAACTTGGATTCATTACTCTATAAAATTGATCCCAAAAATAAGGAAATGTCCTTGTCCTCCCCTGTCTTTAACGTAAATTTATCCGAGCTTACTTCGAACTAAGAAATAGTTTTGGCCCAAAATGGCCAAATGAATTAATAAATAAGATAAAAATTATGCTCCCAATACCTGGATAATATTGCCTAGGAATCTTTTTGGCTATTACTGACACAATACCATCACAGGGTTGATCAATTCATATTTAGAGATTAGAGCTTTAATAAAAATGCAAATTAAAATATTACATACAGCTGACTGGCATTTGGGGAAGAGACTTCAAGAGGCTTCCAGGCTTGAGGAACAAAAGCTTGTACTTGAAGAAATCACAGAAATCGCTAATTCTGAAGACGTAGACTTGGTGCTGATTGCCGGGGATATTTTCGATGGATTTAACCCCAGTCATGAGGCCATCGAATTATTGTACAAAACACTTCGTAAGCTCTCGAAAAATGGGCAAAGGCCTATAGTAGCAATTTCAGGAAACCACGATAGCACCCAATTTATAGAAGCACCGGACCCATTGGCAAGGGAGATGGGTATCTTCTTTTATAGTAGGTACGACAGCATAATCCCAACAGGAAAGCTTGACAGTGGTGTGGAAGTTGTCGCTTCGGACAAAGGTTTTGTCTCATTAAAATTACCTCATCTGGATTTCCCAGTACGCATATTATTGGCACCTTATGCCAACGAAGTATCTCTTCGCACCTACTTGGGAGAGGGAGATAGAGAAAATGAGCTCAGAAAGGTGTTGGAAGAAAAATGGACGGGACTAGCTAAGCAATACTGTGACACAAAAGGTTTGAATTTATTTCTGGGTCATTTTTTCTTTGTAAAGGAAGGAACAACTCCTGAAAAAGAACCTGAAAGCGAGCGTCCGATATTACATGTAGGAGGCACTCAGGCTTTGTACACCTCCAATATACCTTCACAAATCCAATATGCAGCATTGGGTCATTTGCACAGGTACCATGCTACCACCAAAAGTCCATTTCCAGTGGTGTATTCAAGTTCTCCTTTAGCTTATTCATTTAGTGAAGCTGGTCAGGAAAAACAAGTAGTTCTCATTACTGGTGAACCCAACAAACCCGTAGATTACAAGCCAATCCCTCTTAAGCAAGGGCGAAAACTTGAGCGAAAAAAATTCAACGAACTGGGTACAGCTTTGAAATGGCTGGAGGAAAACCCCAATTGTTTCGTTGAATTAACTTATGAAACGGAAAACTCCATAGATGCGGCTACTAGAAAAAGCCTTCTCCAAGCTCACGATGGCATTATCAACCTTATTCCTCATATCAAAAACCTAACTGAGGATGCTAATGACGAGTTGCAAGTAGAGGATTTGGACAAAGACATGAATAGCTTGTTTAACATGTATTATAAAAGTGAAAAAGGACAATTACCAAATGAAGAACTGATGTCCATTTTTAGAGAAATACTTAGTCAAGACAATAAAATATGATTCCATTAAAGCTTTCAATTAAAGGACTGTACTCCTACAAAGAAGAACAAATCATAGATTTTGAAAAACTTACTGCTGCAGGAATGTTTGGGATTTTCGGAGCAGTTGGCAGTGGTAAATCTTCCATTTTGGAAGCAATACTATTGGCATTGTATGGCAGTACAGAAAGGCTTTCTGACAGGGGGGAGAAAAACAGTATGGTCAATCTTCAGAGCAATCATTTACTGATCAACTTTGAATTTAGTGCTGGCAAAAACAATAGTCAACATTTCCTGGCCAGGTATTCGGTAAAGCGAAACGCTAAAAATTTCAATGAAATCAAGCCTGCAGAACACACATTTTATCTAATAGAAGGAGGAGAAACAAGCCCAATACAGCAAAATGCCGAAGCTATCATCGGCATGAAAAAGGAGCATTTCAAACAAACGGTAATTATCCCTCAAGGTAAATTCAGGGAATTTATAGACCTCACTCCTGGTCCCAGAGCAGAAATGATGAAGGAATTGTTTGGCCTAGAACGTTTTGATTTATCGGCCAAAACAGGTGGTTTATTGAAGGTAGTAAAGAACGAACTGATTCGATTAGAAACACAATTGGAAGGATTAGGTGATACTTCTGAGGAGATTTTAAAAGAGAAATTTAAATTAAGAGAGGAATTCAAAGAGGCAGGAAAAAAAGCAAGTGAAAACTTAGACAAAACCAGTCTTCAGCTACAGTCCCTTGAGGCCTTGAAAAAGAAGCACCTGCAGTTCATAGATTTTCAATCCAAATGGGATGCTCTTCAATCTCGCACACAGGAGATGGAAGAGAAAAAGAAAGAGCTAAAGGCCTATACTCAAGCAAACAACTACCTGCGCCCAATATGGAACCAGATAAAGGATTGTCAACTGGAATTGGAAAAAGCCACCACGGGCATAGTCAATTGCAATAGGTTTAAAGAGGCCTATTCTGATGATATCCGCAAATTAGAACTTCAGGAAAGAGAACTAAGAGAAAAAGCAGAAAAAAGACCTTTAAGAGAGGCCAAGATCCGAGATCTAAAAAAAGTATTGGAGCTTCAGGTCATCATAAAAGACCTTGAAGAAGCAAAAAACAAAGTTTCTTCGATTAAGCCAAGCCTTATTGAAAACCAGGGGAAATTAGCAGCAATAGAAAAACAGCTCTCTTCACTTGAAGAAGAACTGGATAATAGCAGAAGCCAGGCTACAAGTACGCAACTGGCAAAGCTCACCGGTGACATTAAGGATTGGAGCAATTTTTCGGAAAACATAAACAACCTTGAGCTGTCCTTAGCCCAGATCAAAAAAGAAATTCAGTCCATAAAAGAGCGTGAAGAAGAAATCACAGCTGCAATTCCGAGTCAGTTTGAAAACTTAGATAGTTGGTCCAATTGGGAGAATGAGCACCTCAAATCATTAGAGGCAGGGAAAGAACAATTGATAGAGAACAAAGCATTGCAAGCACATGTCAAAAGTTTAAAGACAGGTGAACCCTGTCCTCTATGTGGTTCTGTTCATCACCCTATGCCGCTTAGCACAGACGAAACTGAAGAAAAAGTAGCCGAATTCAAGCAACAGCTTATAGTTTCAAAGCAGACTATCGATAAAATCCAAAAACTTTCCCGTCAACTCTACGATCAAAACTTACAAAAAACAAATCAAGTCAAACTTTACACTGAGAAGGAACAGGATTTAAAAACTTTAAATATTGAATTCTCTTTCCTTAAAAACGATCTATTGGAAGACGGCCTTAAGGACCTCGAGGCCTTAAAAGGAAGGTTCAAAAAGCTTAAAGGTCAAATAGAAAAAGAAGAATCCTTACAAAAGTCTGCCAGAGAGTATAGAAAGCAACTGGAGAGCTTAAGGCTTCAAATAGAAAATGGTCAACAGCAACTGAAGTTAGGCGAGCAACAAACAATAGAACTTACCAGCAGATTAAAAGCAAAAGAGGAGGAAATAAGCGACAAAAACTTCAGCAATGGATACATGCAATCCTCCACTGAAACCATCAAACAAACAATAGCCACTGTCCTAAAAGACATTGAGGACACAGCTAATTTATTGGATGGAAAACAAAAAGTTCTGAAGGATAAGCGCAACGATGAAGCCACTAACCTTGCTAACCTGGAGAATTTCAAAAACAACAAAGAAGTGGCTGTTTTGAAGTTAGAAACTTTAAACAGTAAATACGATGAATTGAAAACCAAGCTAGGCCAAACCGACCAAAAACTACTCGACAAACTTTTCAATAGCAACCTGGATGAGGAGAAGTTTGACCGGGAGATTAGAGAGTATGAAAAAGAATGTTCTATCGTACAATCCCATTTAAGCTCATTAGAAGCAGAAGAGGGAGTTAAGAACTTTGACCAGGTACATTTCAATTTACTTCAGGAAGAGTTTGATTCAAAGAAAGCCGAGCTAGATGCTATCAATAAAAAAACGATAAATCTGGACCGTGATATTTCTGAGCTAAAAGAAAAACTAGAAACAAAGAAGGACTTGGCCAAGCTACTTGATGCCATGGAAAACAGGGCCACAAATTTAAAAGAATTGGAGCAACTGTTTAAAGGCAGTGGGTTTGTGAAGTATGTAAGCAGTATTTACCTTAAGGAATTGTGCAACACGGCAAATAAAAGATTTACCCAATTGACCAAAAATAGCCTAAGACTGGAGATAGATGCCAACAATACCTTTTGGGTGGTAGATTACCTGAATGAAGGAAAGAAGCGATTGTTAAAAACCTTGTCTGGAGGCCAAACTTTTCAAGCATCATTGTGTTTGGCATTGGCCTTGGCTGAAAAAGTAAAATCCCTCAACCAGGCTGATCAAAGCTTCTTCTTTCTAGATGAAGGTTTTGGGGCCTTGGACAGAAAATCGCTTCGTATAGTATTTGAAACCTTAAAGGCACTAAGACATGAAAACAGAATTGTGGGTATAATCAGTCATGTTGAAGAACTACAGCAGGAAATCGAAGTTTTCGCCAATATTGTTTTAGACGCTGAAAAAGGCAGTCAGGTCATGTACAGTTATCAGTAATAGCAAAAAGCATCCCTGAAAAACAGGGATGCTCAAATTAATATCAAGGTTGTAAAAAATTTACACCTTCGCTTTTTCTGCCTGCTTTAATCTCAAAATAAAATCACTGAGTACATTCATGTAATTTATAAACGCTTCATATGGGCTCTCGTAAGGGCTAAAATAAGCGTGAATATCTCCGTCGGAGAAAAATTTCGTACACATATAATAGAAATGATCACTGGTCTGCAAGTAGCGCCAGTCCTTATAGATATCAGGATCATTTGCGTTTTTAACTTGCTTTTCCAATTCGAAAAGCCTGTCAAAAGCCTCATCCTGAAGATCATTGCCTAACCAAGCGGTCAAATCTCGCTCTTCATCAGCCCATGAAATAGGAATAGGCACATCTATTTGTCCTACTGGGGAGGCATTCCCTATTACTTCAGACGGGGTAGAAAAATTGAAATTTGTCTGGCTAAGAATTGCTTCAGGAAGGTCTCTCATAAAATCAAAAATCCCTGTCTCTTTCCATTGGTGTTCACCGAATGTTTCATAATCCATAAACAGGTTAATGACTTCATCCTCCTTTGGTACTTGGTTTATCCAGCTGATAAATTTATCAGTAGTAAGTGGGTAGTCTGTCCATGTTTTTTCTCCAAACCTAAAAGCGATATCATCACTTAATCTGAAATTTTTAAGCAAAACCTTCAGTTTAGGTTCTATTGCATTTACATATACAAAATTGGGGCTTTTCCAGCCAAGGATATGTTTGGCGCCTTCTGAAAGGATGCCTTCAAAGCCCATATCAGCTACCATTTTCCCAATATCATCTGAATAAATCAACTCAGTATTCCTAAACACTTTTGGTTTGTACCCATTAAAGTGATGTTGAATTTTTTCCTGATGCAGACTTACCATGTCTTTAAACTCAGTTTCACTTTTAAGTGCACAAAGTGAGTGCCCATAGGTTTCGTTGAGTAATTCAACATGACCAGTAGCTACCAGCTCCTGAAAGCTATGCAATACTTCCGGCGCATAAGCCTCCATCTGGTCGAGAACAGTCCCAGACAACGAAAAGCATACCTTAAACTTACCATCATATTTCCTGATCAATTCCAACAACAGTTGGTTCATCGGAAGGTAACATTTTTTAGCTACCTTATTCATGATGTTTCTGTTCGAGTAATCATCCCAATAATCATGATCGTCCCCAATTTCAAAAAAGCGATAGGGTTTCAATCTGAAGGGTTGATGTACTTGAAAATAAAAACAAATGGTTCTCATATTCTATTGGTTAACGGTTTGCTTATAAATACCTATTACCTTCTCGGCAACGTGCTCCCATTTGAGCCTTTTTAATTCTTCTCTTCCCATTTCCTTAAACATTTTGGAGATACCATTGTAATGCAAGAGTGCAAATATGGCATCCGCCATGGCATCAGTGTCCCAAAAATCTACTTTTACAGCATTTTGTAGAACTTCCGCTACTCCAGACTGTTTGGAAATGATTACTGGAGTATTGTGTCTTACGGCTTCCAAGGGGGATATACCAAAAGGCTCTGAAACAGAAGGCATAACATACACATCACTCAGGGCAAACATTGTATCTACATCATCCCCTTTAAGAAATCCAGTAAAATGAAATTTTGTACCTATCCTCAACTCCGCGACTCTTTGAATCATACGATTCAAAAGATCTCCTGACCCTGCCATCACAAACCGGACATTATCGTCTTTTTGGATTACTTTTGCAGCTGCCTCCACAAAATACTCAGGTCCTTTCTGGAAAGTTATCCTTCCTAAAAAGGTGACTATTTTTTCAGGTACCTTTTTCACTACATTTGACTTAATAATACTGGCATCCAATACAGCATTGTGAACCACTGTAACTTTCTCTTCAGGAATGCCATACTTAGAGACAATGGTATTTTTTGTAAGCTGGCTTACTGCGATAATTTTATCGGCCGCTTCCATCCCTGCCTTTTCAATATCATAAACCCTTTGGTTAACGGTCTGCCCTGATCGGTCAAACTCTGTGGCATGAACATGAGCTATCATTGGTTTACCACTTATCTGCTTGGCAGCTATACCTGCAGGAAATGAAAGCCAATCATGGGCATGAATCAAATCAAATTTTTTATTCTTAGCGATTTGCGCAGCTACCAAAGCATAACGGGACACCTCTAAGATAAGGTCTTTACCGTATTTACCACTAAAACTAAACTTATTAGCAAGCACACTGGATTCGAGTTCATCCTGATCTTTTAAAAGACGCTCGGTGTGATTATGATATTCCTCTGGGCTTAGATAAGGCACAAGAAAAGAGCTTACTTCAAGGTAGGTGAGGCTTTTCCATATATCCCGAAAACGACGTTCCCGATAATCTATTTCAACTTCACTCGCATTTACAAATTCAGCCAATGGATCTTCATCCCCCCATAACTTTGGGACAACAAAAATCAGGTCTTGTTTGTGGTGGTCCATTCCTTTCACCAAACCGTAGCAGGCAGTACCTAAGCCACCGGAAATATGAGGAGGAAATTCCCAACCAAACATTAATACTTTCATATATGGTCCCTTTACAAGTTGTTGATTAAATATTTCATCCTTAACAATTCACCTACACTCCAAGCTTGTGATATGGCTCCTTTTGGCCTATGAGGAGGGTCACCTTCATAAATCTCCGCTATCGTTCCTATCCCATATTGTGTCATCACCTCATCAAAGCTACTGATCATATTTTCCACCAGTTTCTTGCCTTGCTTTCCATGTAGTTTCAAATACCCTTCAGCAAAATGGCCCAATAACCAAGGCCATGCTGTTCCCTGATGATAGGCATTGTCCCTTTCATATTGATCACCTTTATAATAGCCTTTGTATCTTGGATCACTAGGAGCCAAGGTTCTTAGCCCCCTGTGAGTGAATAAATTAGTTTTCACTATTTCTAAAACCTTGTCCTTATGCTCATCGCTCAATGGACTATAGGGCAAAGAGGTAGCGAAGACCATATTTGGTCTTATTGACCAATCTTTTTCTTCACCATCTATGACATCTGCCAGGTATCCCTTCTTTTCAGACCAAAAGCCCTCCACAAAGGATATTGCTACTTTGTCTGCTAACTCACGAATAGATTCATCACCTGTCATTTCATGGTAAAAGCACAAAGCATTGTACCACAAGGCATTGATTTCCACTGGACAACCAATTCTTGGTGTCACAGGGCCATCTTTGGTTACCGCATCCATCCATGTCAGGCCAACACCTTCTACACCTCCACTTATAAGACCATTTTCTTTAACATGAATTTTGAATTCGGTTCCTTTAATAAAACCATCAATAATTCCTTTGCACTTGTCTATGTATTTTGACTGTATGGTTTCCTTGTCCCCTGTAAAGATAATGTACTGCTGAAGCGACCAGAAAAACCACAATGGCGCATCAATTGAGTTCATATTAGTCAATACTCCACTCCCCACATTTGGGAACATGGCTCCCTTTAAATCTTTGGACATAGAGTCCATGACATCTAAAAAGGTTTGATTGTCTCCCATTGTCAGGGTCAAACCGGGCAAAGCGATAAAGGTATCTCTTCCCCACCAGCCAAACCAAGGATATCCTGCTATCACACGTGTCTCCCCATCTCTTCTACTTATAAACTGTCCTGCAGAATTTTTTAAGCAGTTTTCGAAATTATCTCTGGGAATCCTTCTCTTTATTTCTTCATTAAATTTAGTATGAAGTTTACCTGTATCAGCAACTTTTAATCCTGCGGAAAAGACCACCGAGTCCCCTTTCTTCATATCAAACTCAAAATACCCGGGCACATAAAGGTCTTCTTGGTAATCATAACCACGTTCTATTTCTCGAATGTATTCGATATTATAAAACCAATTTGGCACAGGAACGAAATCGTTGCCAATTGAAACCTGAAGAGACAAAGGGTCATAGGCATCATAAAGCTGTACCTGAACCCCATTGTCAATTTTTTTAATTTTCTTATTTACATACGTATTGGCCTTTGAAAGAGCATGGTAGCCCCTAAAGGCAAGAAATGGGTTAATTCTTAACTTGGTAGGAATAATTGCTTCGACCATGGTATACCTGATCATTACCCGGTCTTCCGTTGAATCTAAAATAATTTCCTTATCTAAAATCACTCCTCCTACCCTGTAAGTAAGTTTGGGTATGGGTTCAGAATCAAAATCTTCAAGGTATTTATGGCCTCGAGGAGAATAGGTTCCTGGATATTTATTGATGCCCAAATTAAAGACAGCGTCTTTTTGAACAATGGTTTCATGCACATTAGAAAGCAGTACATGCAACTGCCCATCTATTTGAGGTTGTGGGGCGACCAAAAGTCCATGATACTTTCGGGTATTGCAGCCGATAATCGTTGTACTCGTATAGCAACCCAATGGGTTGGATCGTATTATCTCCTTATCTAAAGAATAATTAAGGTTGATGAGTTGAGTCTTATCGAAGTGTATATAGCTCATTTAAACAAAAGTTTGAGGTTTTTATAAAAATACTTTAATACTTCGTAAAGAAAAATATTTGACTTAAAAACTAGAGTAAATAAGTTAAATGATAGCTAAGGAGCGAAAATTTGAGCAAAAAAAAAGAACTCAACTAGAGTTCTTTCGGAATTAAATATTTTTAACTACTTATTAGGCACTTTCCTTTTGAATTTTCTCAAAATTCCTGATTGATTCCTCAAATTTAATCATGTACATCTGAACGTGGTTTAGATTAACATACCTGATTTGGGGAATTTTTTTTGAAGGCTGAAGTAACTTAAACATGATCTACTAAAATTAAATGAATCTATAATAAACGCTAATCAAATAACATGCCATTAATTAAAGATAGCGTTTTCAATACGAACAAATTGCAGACACTCCTTAAGACATATCCTAACTTACTGTTTTTCAATCATTCAAAGGTAAAATAATAATCGCTTTTCATCTATTTGTATTCACCTTAAAACGGATGTTATGGATTAACAAATAACAGGCTATGGCTATAAAAAAAACAACCCTCCCTAATAAAAGGGAGGGCTTGAGGGTGAAAGACCGGTTTCGAACCGGCGACCTCTGGATCCACAAACCAGCGCTCTAACCAGCTGAGCTACAATCACCATTTTTAACATTTTCTGATTCTTTTATCAGATAGGAATGCAAAGGTAATATCCTTTTTTCAGTCACGCAATAGATTAACCCACATTTCTTGAAAATTTAAGTCTTCTTCCGTTTATTTCTTCGTTAAACACTCCGTTTTCATAGGCCAAATGTCCGGACACAATGGTGTGAGTGACTTTTGATCGGAAGGTTTGTCCTTCAAAAGGAGACCAACCACACTTAGATAACACATTGTCTCTCTTTACTTCCCATGGGGAGTCCAAGTCTACCAACACTAAATCCGCAAAATAACCTTCCCTTAAATACCCACGTTTTTCAATCTCAAACAGTATGGCTACATTATGGCTTGTTTTTTCTACAATTTTTTCCAAGCTAATCTTTCCATCATGGTACATTTCCAGTAAAGCAGGCAATCCATGCTGTAAAAGTGGACCTCCAGATGGTGCTTTGAGATAAGACTGTTCTTTTTCTTCAATAGTATGAGGGGCATGATCTGTAGCAATAACATCAATATTCCCTTCCAATACGCCTTTTACAATTAATGCCCTATCCTCTGAAGTTTTGATCGCTGGATTCCATTTGATAAAATTCCCTTTCGTTTTGTAATCTTCTTCAGAAAACCACAAATGATGGATACAGGCTTCTGCTGTAATTCTTTTTTCTGAAAGAGGTAGACTATTATCAAATAAAGCAACTTCCTTACCAGTACTTATATGCAATACATGAAGTTTGGTCCCAAACGTCTTAGCCATTTCAACGACAGTTTTTGATGCATCATAGCAGGCTTCTTCAGTTCTGATCTTAGGATGAAGCTTGGCAGGGATATTCTCACCATATTCTTTCTTATAGCGCTCCAGGTTAGCTTTAATTATATTGTCATTCTCACTATGGGTAGCTATCAAAATAGGGCATTCTTTGAATATAGCCTCCAGACTGTCCGGGTTATCCACTAACATGTTCCCTGTAGAGGAACCTTGGAAAACCTTTACTCCACAGACATTTGCAGCATCTACACTTTTAATGGTTTCTATATTGGTATTTGTAGCCCCCAAATAAAAAGAGTAATTTGCTAGAGATCTTTGTGCTGCAATTGAATATTTTTCTTCCAGAAGTTCATGTGTTGTACTTTGTGGAATCGTGTTAGGCATTTCCATAAAGCTGGTAACACCTCCCGACACGGCTGTTTTACTTTCTGTATAGATCTCTGCCTTATGGGTCAACCCTGGTTCTCTGAAATGAACTTGATCATCAATCAATCCTGGCAAAAGGTATTTCCCATTGGCATTTATCTCTATATCTGCCTCCTTACCTGAGAGATCTCCACCAACTGAATAAATCAAGCCCTCCTTTATATACACATCACCACGTATAATCTTACCTTCATTTACTATATTTGCATCACGTATAAGTATTCTTTTCATAGCATTTGTTTTTAATGGGTGGGTGCATGGGTCGAAACACCTCTTAAAATTTCCCTAAATTTATAAAATCATGTCCGATCAGCTATCATCTTTTGATAATTTTAAACTTAACAACCAACTTTTGAACGCTGTGAAGGAAATAGGTTATGAAAAACCTACTCCCATTCAGCAGAAAGCCATACCCTTGGCCTTGGCAGGACATGATATTTTAGGTATTGCTCAAACAGGCACAGGAAAGACTGCTGCTTATGTACTGCCTTTGCTCTATAAGGTAAAGTACGCACAAGGTCATCACCCTAGAGCGCTGATAATGGCGCCAACCCGAGAGCTCGTTATGCAAATCGAAGAAGCCATAATGGAGTTTGGAAAATACACCGACCTGAGATATGTATGCCTTTATGGAGGCCTTGGCCCAAAACCGCAAATAGAAAAGCTTCAGGAAGGCGTAGATATAATCATCGCTACACCAGGCAGATTCAATGACCTTTATCAAAAAGGCGAAATATATACCAGAGACATTAAAACGATGGTTTTGGATGAAGCCGACAAGATGCTAGACATGGGTTTTCTTCCCCAAATAAAGGCCATTCTTGAGATCATCCCAGTCAAACGTCAAAATCTTTTGTTTTCAGCAACATTTAGCCAGCGAGTAGAAAATCTCTCTCATGAATTCTTAGAATTTCCTGAGAGAGTAGAAGTAGCTCCTCAAGCTACAACAGCTAAAACCATCGCACAAATAAAATATTTCGTTCCCAATATCAGGACCAAGTTAAGCTTGCTTGAAGGACTGGTCATGGAAGAGGATTTTGAAAGGGGCATAATTTTTACCAAGTCTCGTAAAAATGCAGATACCGTACACAATTACCTACAAGGTCATCATTCAGGAACAATCCGGGTTATTCACGCCAATAAAGGCCAGAATACACGAATAAACAGCATGGACGACTTCAAAAAAGGAGAAGTCAAAATCCTTGTAGCTACCGATGTAGCCGCCAGAGGTCTTGATGTAAGTATGGTGAGTCATGTTATCAATTTTGACGTTCCTTTGATATATGAGGATTATGTCCACCGAATAGGACGAACAGGAAGAGCTGAAAATGTTGGCAAGGCGGCCACCTTTATCAATCCTGCCGAAGCATTTCACTTCGAGAAAATAGAAACGATCATAAGAATGCTAGTGCCTGAAGAACCAATCCCTGCAGACGTTACCATACATGAAACTCCTTTCGAAGAAAAACAAGGGTACGAAAGAGAAATAGACAAGCAGAAAAGAGGCGATGACCCTGACTTCAAAGGGGCTTTTCATGAAAAAAAGGGGTATGCCAAACCCTTTAAGGAAAAGGAAGAGAAGCGAGGCAATAAAAACAGTAAAGCCAAAAGGAACAGAAATCAAATGAAGAAAAAAAGCAAGCATAAAAAGTAACAGCTGAATTAAATCCAGCCGTTTACTTTTTATGCTTGCCATTTACTGTAACTGTATTCCTACAATATATTTTTTTCAGTTACTTTATTATTGGTGGAAAGTCTGTGAAATAAACCCAAGTACCTGCGGAAGGGATGCTCTCCAATAAGTCCAATTATGGGCTCCGTCACGAATTCTGAATTCATGAGGTATTTCCTTTTTCTTCATTGCTATATGCACTAGGCTGTTTCCTTCATAAAGAAAATCGTCATCTCCACAATCAAAAAACCATTTTACTGATTTAATCTTTTCAATATCATTAACTTCTAATTGTCTTAAAGCCTGATGCTTGTCAAAATATTCTTTTAATTGTCTTTTATCCTTTACTTCTCCCTCATATCTTTTAATAAAATCATCAAACGAAGTATTTCTCAATGAGGCACTAAGTGGACAGGCAGAGGAGAACAAATCCGGCCGATGCATGGCATAGAAATAGGTGCCACCACCACCCATTGACAAGCCAGATATGGCTCTGTATTTTTTCACACTTTTGATACGGTATTGTGCTTCTACATAAGGCATTAATTCTTCAAAAAAGAAATCCTCATAACGCCATTCGTTTTTTATATCATTAAAATAACCTCTCTGACCAGTATTGGCATCTGGCATAACAATGATCATTGGGGTAGCTGTTCCATCTTCAAAAGCCTTGTCTGCGATCCGTTGCACCTCACCAAATTGAACCCATCCTGTTTGGTCATCTCCTGCCCCATGTAATAAATAAAGCACTGGGTAGGATCGCTGGGAATACTCATAACCCGGTGGTAAATAGATAGCAAACTTTCTCTCCATACCAAGAATCTTGCTATTCATCGTTAAGGCATCAAACACCCTACTCTCCTGAGCAAACAGACCTGACAGTGTGACAAAAAACAATGGCAAAAGAATACGTATAATTTTCATTGTTGTTTTTATTTAGTTTCGGGGGGAAGAAATAAAGCATTCACCTATTCAACATCCCTTTGTTAACACCTCTAATAATTTGTAATTAAAAAAAGTCTTTTTCTATTTAAACGAATTTACGAATACTCATCATATAGCCTAAATGTAGGCCTTCGTGGTAATTATTGAAAACAATAGCATCTTCTACAGAACTCAGATGAAAACCGGTTTTGGTAGTTCGCTCATGAAAAGAAATAAACTTCCCACTATTATAATCTGATTCTGTTTGGGCTATTAAATCAATTAACAGCTTTTTCATTTCCATTATTTCCTCAGCCCCTACAGGCTTGTCAGGCTTTGTTCCAATCCCATATTTACCGAACATCTCATCGGACACATGAGCTTCTAGCCCTGTACTTTTGTAAACTAGCCCTTGTTGGCCGACAATTACATGCCCAATATTCCACACAAGGTTATTGTTAAAACCCTCTGGAATTTTATTTAATTGTTCCACAGTATAACCTTCTAGAAATTTCAAGTAAAGACTCCTGCTGGTCTTCCAGGTTTTAAATGTTGCTTTCATTAATAATCATAATAGTTGGAAAAGCTTTTCATCTCCTGACACATCATTTGCTCCAATCTTATCAGGCTACTTAAAGCAATAAACAAAAAAAAGTAAGGCCGTCAATCGTTTAATCTTTTGGAGGACTAATCATAATATGAGCCCTGTGAGTACCAGGGTTCATTATCCAAGGCATTCCTGGCACATCAGGCTTTAAAGCCAATCCAGTACTTTCCTGAGTGGCCCAAGGAATATAAACCACATACCTGAGATAGGTATTGTCCACTTTTCCTTTGCTGGCATCAAAATCAGACTTTTCAGCGGATAGCACATAAAGAGAGGAAGGGGCAGATGGCATTTCCAATTTTCCGCTCTTGGCTTCTTCTTCACGAATATCGAATATTTGCTTAAAATTCTTCCCTTCCTTTTTCAACTCCCTGCCTCTTTCCATAAAAGGCTCAAGGGCTTCATGGTAACAGGATACGCTAAAGCCATCTGAGTTTGGATCATCCGCAATACAAATCATCCCATTACTACCTTCCCTTAATACTGCCCAGTCCCCACTACTATCGTAGCCATATACTTTAGCATCTTTCCTGAATTCATCAGGGGCAGCCAAAACCGCAGTTTTTATTTGAGTAGATTTATCAGGAATTTGTTGCGCATTTACCTTTCCTAATAGGCAAACTACAAAAAGACTTAGGAATATTTTTTTCATGATCATCGCTACTGTTTCAGGATATAAATAATTAATCAATATACTCAATCTTTTGATTTCATTGAAAAATTATCCAGAAAACCTTTAACCCAGATTATGTAATAGGATTTCTCCGCCCTGACAATGTCAGGGGTGAAGCCTGTCCCGTGTTTACGGGAAGTGTTGCAATCGAAGGAAAATCGGTCTGTTTAGAGATTTTGACATAGCACCGCTATGGTGAAATTGAAAACAGCAACGAAGTGGCTGATTTTGAAGCGATTTCAGCATGTAATAGATTGGCTATTGCATATTTCGGGTTTAAACCTCATTTGCAAACAGACCCTTAACAACATTTGGGTTTCTTGCGCTCATGATTCTTAAGAATGATACCAAAACATTAAGCTGAAGAGCCTTAAAAGCCAGATTCGAGGACTTAAAAAAACCCAGGTAAAGCAACTATCTTGAACCTATACCAATTCCCTTCACACTCGACCTTATGAATTAGCCCCGAAAGCAATCAAAGGTTTTTGAAGCCATTTCATTACATCGTAGTTGGTGGTCTATTCATTTTGTGGAATAAAAAAAAGGATTGAGACTAAAGCCCAATCCTTTTTTAAAGACCGTCACTACTGAACAATATTAACGTTCATTCCGGTTATTTGTACCATCTACAGGAGTTCTATGCTCTCTATTGGCCAAATCCCAAGCTGTATGAAAAATTAACCTTGCCCTCTTTTCCATCAAGTCAAACTCAATTTTATCCACCGTATCTGTTGGCTGATGATAATCATCATGAACACCATTGAAAAAGAAAATTACTGGGATATTATGTTTGGCAAAATTATAATGGTCAGATCGGTAATAGAATCTATTCGGATCATCCTCTGCATCATACCTATAATCCAAAATAAGATTGGTATAGGTAATGTTATTGTATTCATTGATAACTTTTAATTGAGAGGACAACATCTCGGAACCAATCACATATACATAATCTTGGTTTTCTGCATCTTGGTATTCATAATCAATCCTACCCACCATATCAATATTGATATTGTTAACGGTATTTTCCAGAGGGAATATTGGGTTTTCTGAATAGTATTCAGATCCAAGCAGTCCTTTTTCCTCACCGGTAACATTCAAAAATAGCACACTCCTTCTTGGCTTGTATCCATCCTTTGCTGCTTGAGAAAATGCTTCAGCTATTTCCATCACTGACACGGTACCAGACCCATCATCATCAGCACCATTATTGATCTCGCCAGCGCTATTGACACCTACATGGTCATAATGTGAAGAAATCACAAGTACTTCTTCTTTTTTGTCAGTACCTTCAAGAAAAGCCATAACATTCTCAGTATCCACTATATCTTTTTGCTTCACCACTTTGTAGACAACTTTCTGGGAAGGAATAACCGAAGGGTCATTTTTAGCTGCTTCTTTCAAGTCTTCTACTGCTGTGCCAAAAAGTTCTCCCATTTTTATAGAGCTAACCATAAATACAGGTTTTTGCTCTGTTGGTTTATCAAAACCCATCCGACCTTTGCCGGTTAAGCTTTTGTACCTATTGGCCATTCTGTCAAAGTTTGCCTGTCCTTCCATGGTAACGATAATAGCTCCTGCTGCACCTGCCTCCATTATCATTTCAATAGATTCCCCTACACTTTGACCTATAGCCCATAAGCCTACAAGTTTGCCTAACACATTTACTTTTGACAGGTTATCCTCAGAAGCCAAGCCTAAAAAAACCAATTCTGATTTCTTTTTCTTCTTCATATCGGCATCTCCTATAAAGACAAAATCCTCATTCAAAGTCAAATTGTTCTTACCTACTTTGAGAGACACTTCCTTCCAACTAACACTTGACAACTGGAATGGCTGCACATAACTTCCATTTACTGGGCCTTTCAGGTTTTTTTTCTGATAAAAATCTATCAGGTATTCTGCCGCAAGTTTCTGCCCTTCCGATCCTGTATCTCTTCCTTTCAGCTCATCTGAAGCAATATAAGTCAAATGTTTTTTTAGATCACCTGCCTGAATTGTTGAAGCATATTTTAATGATAGGTCTTCCTGACCAAAAATCGGGTAGGAGAAGGAAGCAAAAAGTAATACTGCTACTAAGATTGATTTATTTTTCATTTTTGTTTTTTAAGTAAATGGGTTTAGCATTACCTGCCAAGCCCAGAAAATTCAATAGGCTAATAAGAAGATATTTAAGCGTGAATTAAATACCTAAATCAGCTAATATTTTTAACTTTGCAAGCTGTTACAAGATACATTGGCCTGGCCAAAATTAATCATATTTTATCTTTTTATGAAAATCAATCTCGCTTCATCCGAAAAATTTAGAAATAGACATATTTCACCTTCTGAAAAGGATCTTCAGGCCATGCTCAAAACAATAGGAGTAGACTCTTTAGAAACATTAATAGATGAAACCATCCCGCAGAACATCCGATTAAAACATCCCCTACAACTCCCTCCTCCACTATCTGAAAATTTATTTCTAAAATCTTTTAAGACTACCGTAGGTAAAAACCAAATTTTCAAATCTTATATTGGTTTAGGATATTATGATACACTGCTACCAGGAGTAATTCAGCGAAACATCCTAGAGAACCCAGGATGGTACACTGCTTACACGCCTTATCAAGCTGAAATTGCACAAGGAAGATTGGAAGCATTGATTAATTTTCAGACCATGGTCAGTGAACTTACTGGAATGGAGTTGGCCAATGCCTCTTTACTTGATGAGGGAACAGCCGCAGCAGAAGCAATGACCATGCTGTACGCCAGCAAAGGAAGAAGCAAGAAAAAAGCGACTACTTTTTTTATTGATGAAAAGGTCTTTGAACAGACAAAAGAGGTATTAAAAACCAGAGCTTCCCCTGTAGGAATAGCCTTAAAAATTGGACCTTTATCTGACCTTGATCTGACCGACCCAGACTTATTTGGTGTATTGTTACAGTACCCCAATTCTGATGGCGAGGTTATTAATTACAATGGCTTGGTAGCATCTGCCAAAGAAAATGAAGTTTCCACTGCTTTTAGCACCGATCTTTTAAGCCTTACCTTGCTTAAACCTCCCGGAGAAATGGGGGCTGATGTAGTCATAGGAAGTACGCAGAGATTTGGTATTCCTATGGGATTTGGTGGACCACATGCCGCATTTTTCGCCACAAAGGAAGCCTACAAAAGACAAATACCGGGTAGAATTATAGGCGTATCTGTGGACAAGTCAGGTAATAATGCTTATAGGATGGCCTTGCAGACAAGAGAACAACATATCAAAAGAGAAAGAGCCACTTCCAATATTTGTACTGCACAGGTTTTACTAGCCGTAATGGCGGGCATGTATGCTGTTTACCACGGACCAAAGGGGCTTAAGGCAATTGCTTCACGTACTCACGGACTTGCTGTAATGACTGCAGAATGGCTAAAACTATTGGGCTTCGAACAGGTAAATGAAGCTTACTTCGACACCATACGCATAAATGTAGATGAAGTACAGAAAGAAAAAATTCGTGCTTTTGCTTTGTCTAAGAAACTTAACTTCAGGTATGAAAACAACTATATTTTATTAAGTTTTGACCAAGCAAAAACAAGACAAGATGTTGTTGAAATCTTTGAAGTGTTTGCAAAATCCACGAATAAACTTCAACTGGAAATTCCTGAAATTCCTAGTCAGATTGAATCTACCATTCCTTCAAGCCTAGAACGTGAGTCCAAATACCTTGAACATGAGGTATTCCAAAAATACCATTCGGAGCATGAAATGCTACGTTATCTAAAAAAACTGGAGAACAAAGATCTTTCTTTGGTGCACTCAATGATCTCTTTGGGATCGTGCACCATGAAGCTCAATGCAACAACGGAAATGATCCCAGTCACCTGGCCGGAAATTGGTCAACTACACCCATTTGCTCCACAGAATCAGGCTGCGGGTTATTATGAAATGTTCCAAGATCTACGCAATTGGTTAAGCGAAATCACTGGATTTGCTGATACTTCCCTACAGCCCAATTCAGGTGCTCAAGGAGAATATGCAGGCCTGATGGTAATACGTGCCTATCACCAAAATCGTAACGAAGAGTTTAGAAACGTTGTCCTTATACCTTCATCTGCACATGGAACTAATCCCGCTTCTGCGGTTATGGCAGGCATGAAAGTGGTGATCATCCCATGCGATGAGAAAGGAAATATAGATGTACCAGCTTTCAAGGAAAAAGCGGCAGCTCACAAAGACCAACTTGCAGCCCTTATGATTACTTATCCATCTACACATGGTGTATTTGAAGAAGCCATCAGAGAGATCTGTGACCTTGTACATGAGTATGGTGGACAGGTTTACATGGATGGAGCAAATATGAATGCCCAGGTAGGACTTACCAGTCCTGGAATGATTGGCGCTGATGTTTGCCACCTTAACCTCCACAAAACCTTTTGCATTCCTCACGGCGGAGGTGGACCAGGTATAGGACCAATATGTGTAGCCAAGCACTTGGTTCCTTTTCTTCCTGGAAATCCTTTTGTTAAAACTGGAGGAACTGCTGCCATCACCCCAATATCTGCTGCTCCTTTCGGTAGTGCAAGCATCCTACCTATCCCTTATGCATACATCGCTATGATGGGAGAGGAAGGCTTGTCCAAAGCCACCAAAGTAGCCATTCTAAACGCCAATTATATTAAAAAGCGTCTTGAATCTGATTTCCCTATCCTATATACAGGCACTAATGGACGAGCAGCACATGAAATGATCCTCGATTGTAGGTCATTTAAAGAATTTGGGGTAGAAGTAGAAGACATAGCAAAAAGACTAATGGATTATGGCTTTCATGCTCCTACCGTTTCTTTCCCTGTACCGGGTACACTTATGGTGGAACCTACAGAGTCAGAATCAAAAGAAGAGTTGGATAGATTTTGCGATGCAATGCTTTCCATTCGTCAAGAGATTAGAGAGGTAGTAGAAGGAATTGCTGACAAGTCCTCTAATGTATTGAAGAATGCACCACACACGGCGGCAATCATTATCTCCGACAACTGGGATTTCCCTTATAGTAGAGAAAAAGCTGCTTATCCTTTGCCTTTTGTCAAAGAGAGCAAGTTTTGGCCATCTGTTGGAAGAATTGATGCGGCCTATGGTGACCGTAATCTAATGTGCAGTTGTATTCCTACATCTGAATTTTCAACTGAGGAAGTTTAACCCGGATTATGTAATAGGATTTCTCCGTCCTGACAATAGTCAGGGGTGAAGCCTGTCCCGTGTTTACGGGAAGTGTTGCAATCGCAAGAAAATCGGTCTGTTTGGATTTTTTAGCATAGCACCGCTATGGTGAAATATCCAAACAGCAACGAAGTGGCTGATTTTGAAGCGATTTCAGCACGTAATAGATTGTCTATTGCATATTTCGGGTTTAAAAACCTAAGGTCTAAAAAGTAAAAACCCCAATTAGCTATAGCCAATTGGGGTTTTTACTTTTTCTAGTAACATTTATTTTAAACTTCCTGTCATGTTTTCAGGTTTCACCCATTCGTCAAATTGTTCGTTGGTCAATAACTCAAGGGAGATCGCTGCCTCTCTCAAGCTAGTACCTTCCTTATGTGCTTTCTTGGCTATTTTAGCTGCATTTTCATAACCGATATGTGGGTTAAGCGCAGTAACCAGCATCAGGCTGTTTTCAAGATGCCTTTTTATAAATGGAATATTAGGCTCAATTCCTACCACACAATTGTCCGTAAAGGAAACACAAGCATCTCCTAATAGTCTGGCAGAGTTTAGTAAATTATTCACCATCATTGGCTTGAATACATTGAGTTCAAACTGACCACTCATGCCTCCTACAGAAACTGCTGTATCATTGCCTATTACTTGCGCGCAAACCATGGTCATGGCTTCTACTTGAGTAGGATTTACTTTTCCTGGCATAATAGAAGAGCCTGGCTCATTTTCAGGAATAAGGATTTCACCAATTCCAGACCTTGGGCCGGAAGACAACATTCTTACATCATTGGCGATTTTCATAAGGCTTACAGCCAACTGTTTTAATGCCCCATGAGTTTCAACGATGGCATCATGCGCTGCCAAAGCTTCAAACTTATTGGGTGCAGTAATAAAAGGATTTCCAGAAAAGTGAGCGATTTTCTCTGCTACCAACTTGGCATAACCATTGGGTGTATTCAGTCCTGTCCCTACAGCTGTACCTCCTAATGCCAACTCAGACAAATGAGGAAGGGTGTTTTCTATCGCCTTAATGGCATGATTCAACTGCGCCACATACCCAGAAAATTCTTGTCCAAGGGTCAATGGAGTAGCATCCATAAAGTGGGTTCTCCCAATTTTGACCACTGCCATAAATTCCTCAGATTTAGCCTGAAGTGTATCCCTAAGTTTTTTAACTCCTTGCAGGGTAGTCTCTGCCACCATTTTATAGGCTGCAATATGCATGGCCGTTGGAAAGGTGTCATTGGAGGACTGGGACTTGTTCACATCATCATTGGGATGAATTTTCTTCTTTTCATCCTGTAAACTCCCACCCAATAGCACATGAGAACGATAAGCCACTACCTCGTTAACATTCATATTGGACTGGGTGCCTGAACCTGTTTGCCATACAACAAGAGGAAATTGATCATCAAGTTTTCCCTCAAGGATCTCATCACAAGTTTGGCTAATTATGTCTGCTTTCTCCGGACTCAAAACCCCCAATTCGGCATTGGTCTTGGCAGCAGATTTCTTTAGAATGGCAAAAGCGTGAATGATCTCCAAAGGCATTTGGTGTTTCACACCACCAATTTTAAAATTATTAACAGATCTTTGGGTTTGAGCACCCCAGTATTTATCGGCTGGCACCTCTACTGGCCCCATGGTATCTTTCTCTATCCTGTATTCCATTATAATATGTATTGATAATTTATAAATTGACTAATTATTCTGCTAAAATACGACAGGTCAGGCATAATCCATAAAGCAAGAAGAAATTCTTAATGCAAATTAAATTCGCCATTAACCTGAAACAGGCAATAGACAATGTTTTTCGGTCGGAAATTCTTTCAATAGGACACTTTAAGCGCTTTCTTTTCAAATTCGAAAGTAGGCTAAATCCTGTTTAAACTTAGCTTGACAAATGGCCAAAATAAAAATAGGTATAAACTACAACTTCATCAGTTCATGAAAAAGCACCTGGCTTTCCCTTACTTTTCTTTTAAAATAAGAACAGGCAAAACCATAATTCCCCAAGCCCACCAGAAAACATAAAAGGGCCAATTTCCAGTCTTGGACCACCGCTAGAAACAAAACGGTCAAGCCAAATGAAATCACTGCCCAAAAACCCAAGAAAAAGGAGGCTCCTGGAAAAAACGAATAATTCAAAGAGACCAGACAGCCTTTAGACAACGGGGCAATTTCCCCTTTGATTAAAGGCAGAAAACTATCTGCCCTGTCTATAATTTTTGATATTCTAAAACTGTTCTCTTCTATATTGCCGTTAAAAAATACTGTTTTACTTTTGGGCAGGTAATTTGTTTCGTCCAGGTAGTTAATACTTTTAGTAATAAGTTCAACCCTTTCCATCACCTCTTTACTTCCCAAGGTGGTCACAAATGTTTCACTATAGTTAGGAACCAGTCTCACCATATTGCAACAAACTAAGTAGGCTGAAATTTTACAGAACTGCTATACAGGAAATTTCCACCTGTACATCTTTTGGCAAGCGACTTACTTCCACCGTCTCTCTGGCAGGAGGGTTTATTTTAAAATATTGCCCATAGGCCTCATTGATGGTAGCAAAATCCCCCATATTTTTAACAAAAATACTGCACTTTACTACATTCAAAAAAGTAAGCCCTGAAGCTCTTAGAATTGCTTCAAGATTTTTCATGACTGCATGGGTCTCTTCAGTTATGTTTGAATTTAGTAATTCCCCTGAATCCGCATCAAGAGCTATTTGCCCGGAGACAAATAGCATTCCATTGGCTTTTACCGCATGGCTATAAGGCCCTATTGGTGCTGGTGCCTCCTGAGAGTTGATGATTTCTTTGTCCATTTTATAATTTAGGTATTAAATTGATTACAAATTAAACTTTATACGCGGATTTTGCAAAAGGGATAAGTCTGCCTGTGTGTATATCCGATCAGGGAATAGTATCAAAAAAACCTGTTGTTTTTAAAGCCAAGGCATGGTATTGCCATTCAGCCACACAAACAACAATAAAGCAACAGACTTTAAGGTGATTTTAGCGCAAATTAGTTTGTCTATTATGAGTTAAAACAAGTGATTAGTTCGCCACCAACTTAAAGCCTTCTCCATGCAAAGTGATGATCTGCACAGATTCATCCGTTTTCAATAACTTTCGTATTTTACTTAGGTAGACATCCATGCTTCGCGCATTGAAATAACTGTCATCTCCCCAAATTTGCTTTAATGCAAAAGAGCGACTAACATTTTCATTTAATGAAGAAGCCAATAAACGGAGCAATTCATTCTCTTTAGAGGTGAGTTTATTGGTTCCTTGTGGTCCTTCCAGCAACTGCTTGTCGTAATGCAATATGAAATTACCAAATTTGTAGGACTTCAAAATGGTCTTTTCCCCTTGTTGGTTTGTCCTTCTTAAAATCGCATTGATCCTCATTAGCAATTCCTCCATGCTGAAAGGCTTGGTGATATAATCATCGGCACCAATTCGGAAGCCTTGAATTACATCCTCTTTCATATTTTTAGCTGTGAGGTAGATAATGGGGATATTCTCTTCCACCTTTCTTATCTCTTTTCCAAGCGTAAATCCATCCTTTATAGGCATCATCACATCCAGCAAACACAACTGATAATAATCCTTTTTGTACTTGTTCCATCCCTCTTCCCCATCTCTACACAATATGACATCAAAGCCTTTCACACCTAGATAGTCTTTTAATATATCACCCAAATTGGGGTCATCTTCTACCAATAAAATTTTGATCTTGCTCATTTTTTCTTGGGTAAATTTATTGTAAATACGGTACCCTGTCCAGGCTCGCTATCCAATTTTATAGTTCCTTTGTGAGCCTCCACCATGGTCTTGACATAAGAAAGTCCCAATCCGAAACCTTTGACATCATGTAAATTACCAGTTGGCACTCTATAGAATTTATCAAATATTTTTTTTTGTGCTTCTTTACTGATTCCTATACCCTTATCTATTATTGAAATGGTAAAGTCAGTTTGACTTTCCTTTACAATAATTTTTATCTGAGGGGCATTTTTGGAATATTTGTTGGCATTGTCCAGCAAATTATTAACAATATTATTCAAATGAAAAACATCTGCCTCTAAGTGACCAGTAATTAGTGAATATTCACTAGTGATCGTTCCCCCTCTATTTTCCACCAGTAACTCAAAATGCTTTTTGGTTTCTTCAATGAGCTTTCTAAGATCTATCGTTTCAAATTTCAGGTTGAAATCTTTCTTTTCAAGGGCTGCTGCATGAAGAACTTGTTCTACTTGCTTCCCAAGCCTGATGTTTTCATCTTTTATAATGTTCAGGTACCGCTTTCGTAAGGCTTTCTCTCCAAATAAGTCGGGATCTTGCAAAGCTTCTACCGCCAAACTTACTGTTGATATTGGTGTCTTGAACTCATGCGTCATATTGTTAATAAAGTCATTTTTTATGTCAGAGATTTTCTTCTGACGAATAATGACCTTAATGGCATAAACAAAGCAAATAATAATGATGCACATAAAAACCAAAGAACTTGCCAATGGCAAAAACACTTGGCGCATTAAGTAATTCTGTTTTTCAGGGAAATAGATCACTAAGAAGTTCTCCATTCCCAATAAATCGCTTGGGAAAAGCTCGGCTTTTATACCATGTTCATTCAAAAATTTTAAATCTGCTACGGGACCTATTCCAATTATTTGATTTCTATTATCTACAATACCCAGTTCGAAGGGCTGATCAATATTTCTATTTATTAATTGCCCCATTACCTCTTTCCTGACCATAGCTGTATCCAGCCGATTTAGAATATTCTGATTTCCCTGAGACAACAATTGATGGATCACAACCTCCACAAGCTCAATTTTCATATTGGCTTTAACTATGCTTTCTGCCACATTCCGGGACACATTAAGTTCTTCTATAATATAATTTTGTCGCCTGTTGGCATACTGACGCTTGCTCAATTTTTGATCCTGCTCACTCAAAAATTGTAGGTGCCGCTCTTTTTCGGCAAGTAAAATGGCCAATTCATCTGGAGTAAAAAGACTGGAAGCCACTTTAGGAGACATGTTAAAATATTTTTCGATCTGGCTAAAGCTATTAAGATCCCCTTCCCTGCTTGCAATTAATTTTCGGAAAGTCGGCGAAATTTGAGGTATGGGCTGATCAAACATTGAATCCAACACAGACGGCCTATTTACGGCTACTTTTCTTCTTCTGACTTGAACCTGAATAGGTTCAATGGGTTCCAATAAAGCTTTCTGAAAAATGGTATCCCTCGCTAGGGAGCTCAAAAGTATATCGCTGGCTTCTCCTTTTTCGATGCGCTCTGAAGTAGAAGAAAGGGCTTGAAATACATTTTGCTCAAAACGCGCCTCATTAATTTTAAGTACGTTTCCTACCCAATAAAATTGAAAGCCTATCAAACCTAAACTTGCCAGGGACATTAAAAAGACAATGATCTTTATACTCGTTTTTGACATATTACAAATCTAAATGATATCCTCCTCTAAATCATATCCTTAACTTTTTTTAACACAAAGCACCCGGGATTAATTTATTCTATGGCCTTTTTATACCCCTTAAAAATCCATCAAAATTCCTTTTCCGAACGACTTATCTCTTTTGGATTTTAACTTTAACATCCTTTATATATCTTTGCCTGCTAAATAAAAAGCGATGGAAATCAAAAATCAACAATATTGCATAGGGGAAATCCCCTTACTGGATATCGCCCAAAAATACGGAAGTCCTGTTTATGTTTACGATGGAGCTAAAATCCTACATCAAATAGAAGCTTTAAATCAAGCTTTTTCGGATGTAAAGATGAAAATAAAATATGCTACCAAGTCACTTTCAAATATCAATATTCTAAAATTGATGAAAAAGGCGGGCACTGGTGTGGATGCAGTCTCTGTAGAAGAGATAAAACTTTGCCTACATGTAGGATTCTCTCCAGAAGAGATCATGTACACACCAAATTGCGTGGATTTTGATGAGATCAAGCAAGCAGTCGCTTTTGGCGTGATGGTCAATATAGACAGTATCCCTATGCTAGAGCACTTCGGTACTGAGTATGGGTCTTCTGTTCCCATTTGCATCCGTTTAAACCCACATATATTAGCTGGCGGCAATGCCAAAATTTCTGTTGGCCATATTGACAGTAAATTTGGAATTTCTATCCTCCAATTAAAACATATCCTTAAAGTAGTTCAAGCCTATGAGCTTAATGTAATTGGGCTACATGTACATACAGGCTCTGACATTCTTGATGCTGAGGTCTTCCTTAAAGGAGCAGAGATTCTTTTCGATGCAGCCAGAGAATTTCATAATTTGGCTTTTCTTGATTTTGGAGGTGGATTTAAAGTTGCCTATAAAGAAGGAGACATCACCACAGACATCCAAGATGTAGGGAGGAAAGTTTCAGCAGCTTTTAAGACTTTCTGCAAAG
Source organism: Cyclobacterium sp. L-R (assembly GCF_056859355.1). Classification (NCBI taxonomy): domain Bacteria; kingdom Pseudomonadati; phylum Bacteroidota; class Cytophagia; order Cytophagales; family Cyclobacteriaceae; genus Cyclobacterium; species Cyclobacterium sp. L-R. The sequence continues at coordinate 43,014 of NZ_JBSXOH010000083.1, read as the reverse complement.
AATACGGTAGGGAATTGGAAATATGGTTTGAACCCGGTAAGTTTTTGGTTAGTGAATGTGGTTACTTACTCACCAAAGCAAATGTGGTTAAGCCTACTCCTGCCACCACATTTGTAGGCGTAAACTCAGGCCTCAATCATTTATTGAGACCTATGATGTATGATGCTTACCACAGTGTGGTTAACATCTCAAAACTTGATGGACCGGAAAGAGTCTATACAATTGTAGGTTATATTTGTGAAACAGATACAATTGCTGCTGACCGCAAATTAAAAGAAGTAAAAGAAGGGGATATTATTGCAATAAAAAATGCTGGTGCTTATGGCTATAGCATGTCCTCCAATTACAATTCCAGGTTTAGACCAGCCGAAGTGTTAATTTTAAACGGCAAGGATCACCTTATACGAAAGAGGGAAACCATGGACGATATACTCAGAAATCAAATTTCTGTAGATTTTTAACAAAAGGGGCAAAAATAATTTGCCCCTTTTGTTTTTTACTTTTTTGTTATTTTTTCCAAAATACCTAATAGAAAATTCATTTTTAAACCCACCAAACAAAACTTGGTAAAATTCTCTAATCCTTACAACAAATTATTATTTAGCTCCATTTGCAAATTCGGAATTAATTCTATTATTTATCAAAATATAACAGCTAACGAGGATTTCATTTAACTGTATTTCAATAACATAAAATAATATTTCAAAAATTGAATTACATAAAATGACTTTTATAAAACAAAATTCTTTATCTGAAACGATAGTTTTTTTTTGAAAACCTTATAGATTAACTACTATTAAGATAAAGAGACTTATTTAACTAACTTTTAAAATTAAAATTAATGATGGCGTCCAAAACAAAGGCAATAATGCAGGTCCATCTGGATCAACGAAACAATGGGAACATTGGAGAGGACCTTTTGGAATATGCGGAAACATTGAGTGAAGCATTGGGAATGGATACTCTTAAAATTCAGCAAGAGATGCAAAGCGGAGACCTAAACAATCTAATAACAACATTCAACAGTTACTTCGGTGATTATATAGAATTGTTAGATTCCGATCATGCCATTGGCTTATGATCTTAGGTGTATGGTAGGGCGACCTATTAAATTTTTAATCACAGAACTAGAATTCATTCTTAAAAAGCATTTTTTAAGTTTTAGATAAGCAACAGAACCTCTTTTGTTTTATTTAAATCCTTCAAAACGTCAAACGGACGAAAAGAAAAGTAAAATCTGTAAACAGCAAGTATTCACTTTTTAATAATTAAATTATTTTTTCACAGAAGCCATAAAATGATCGTTTCGGAAATTTAATATTCTGAAAAATTCATTTTATGGCTTCTGTATGGTTTGCCATCCAAATTTCAACAGACAATCCTTTTCTATCTTTCCCAATGATATTGACTTTATTTCAAAACTTAACCTATCCCCTCAAGTTTTGATTACAATTCCCCAGCTCCATCAGTATGGAATTTAACTTCATAAAATTATGTTATTTAAGACTGAGTAAGTTCCGTTATGGCAAACCTGTTTAGCCTTAAGAAAGTCTGGAAACAGCAAGGAAGCAACTGGTTTTGAAATGATTCCACCACATAATAGAATGCCTATTTCGGGTTTACATAACCTAAGAAGAATACGGTTCCTACTTCGGAAAGCTTCTCAATTTATAGCAACATTTCGCATTCCCTATATCAATTAACAAGAAAACTAACGCGGTAACAATTGCAAAATATCAAATTCAAGTCCGACTGAGAACATCTCCTGAAAAAGGCAAAAAATCTTGCTTTAAGCACTATAAACCCATAAAAAATAATTGTTATAATGGTTTTGTATTCAAAAAAACAGTATATTTAATTCTACAAATAACCAAAAAAACCCATGTACAGGAACATCAACAGGCTCCTACAGTCTGATCTAAGACTGAGTGAGGAGGAAAAATTAAAATTATTAAAATCCTACATTAGTGATTTAAAAAATGAACAAATAAAAAGGGGCTAACCACCCCTTTTTTATTTGTTCATTCCTTATTTTTTTTCATCAATCCAACCGTTAGTTTATTTAAAGCATCTACTTTTTCCTCAAAGTCCCCCTTTAAAGTATCCCGGTATTTATTGATATTCTCTACCATTTCATTGATATCATCGGGAATGATCTCTTCAAATAGCTGCCTTAACCTTTTGGCGGTGGTGGGGCTTTTTCCATTGGTACTTATGCCAATTTTAATATTCCCTTTCGTTACAATCCCTCCTAAATAAAAATCGCAATATTCTGGAGTATCTGCTACATTTACCAGGAGGTAACGCTTTTTCGCATCATGGTAGACTTTTTTGTTTACTTCTTTGTTATCCGTAGCAGCGATCACCAGGTGCTTTTCATTTAAATACTCGTCATTGTAAGCATCTTGCACCATTTTGATATTGGAATTGTCTTTGGCTATTGTAACGATCTCCTTTAGAAAATCTTTGGAGACAATCGTAACTTTGGCATTGGGACTTGATTTCAAGAGAAACGACAATTTTTCCAAACCAACATTCCCGGCACCAACCAATAAAGTTTCCAATTGATGTACTTTTAGGAAAACCGGGTACAATTCATTCATTGTATATTCAATTCAATTTATTCTCATATACTACAGCCTCATATACAGCCCTTAACTTAGGGCTTTCTCGGACCACATCTCCAATGATAATAATGGCAGGCGCACCAACTTTATCCTGATGTGCTTTCTTTTCTATGTCTGCGATGGTTCCTGCAACGATTTTCTCATCCCTTGTGGTTCCACGTTCTATGATGGCAATGGCTTTGTCAGTAAAACCCTGCTCCTCATAAATACGGACTATCTCTTCCAACTTCTTGGTACCCATTAGCAAGACCACTGTAGCTTTGGATTGACTGGCCAACAGTAAATCCTTGGACAATTCACCATTAGAAGTTGTTCCTGTTATCACCCAATAACTTTCTGAGACACCTCTCTTAGTGACAGGAATTCCCGCAGCAGCCGGAACGGCCACTGTGGAAGAAATGCCAGGGACCACATCAGCTTTTATTCCAAACTGCTGAATATAATCAAGCTCTTCTGCCCCTCTGCCAAACACAAATGGATCACCTCCTTTGAGCCGTACTACATGTCCAAACTTTTTGGCATAGTACACACACATTTTATTTGTCTCCTCCTGCGGATTTTGACGGCTTCCATTTCGTTTCCCTACAAATATCTTAAGGGCTTTATCGGGCGCATGATTCAACAAGGAAACATCTATCAGCGCATCATAAAGGACAACATCTGCCTTATTTAATGCCAGAACTCCCTTTAAAGTTATCAATTCCGGATCACCAGGACCAGCACCTACCAGGGTAACTCTTGGTCTAATCTCATTCATCATGCATGTACTTCTTTTGCTCTATATTCGCTGATTGCTTCAAACACTTGTTCGGCGATTTTATAATATGCCAAAGCAAAAGCTTCTGACGGTTGGTTTTCTTTAAGCTGATAAACCAAATCCGAAAAAGAGGCAGAAAGATTGATTTTACCTGTTTCGGTAAATTGTTTGTCAAATTCAATTACAAGATTGGCAAAGCTATTGGTATTAACTCCTTCAGCTGTAAGGATTGCTTTCCCAGCATTCATCATGCTTGTATAGGTTTGATAAATTCCATCAGACCATTTTCCTGCTTTCAAACTGTCTTCTGCATCAGCCAACTTTTCTCTGGCCTCCAACAATAAGGTGGACACCAAATCAATAACCACTCCAGCACATTCTCCTACACCTATGGCTTTAACATAAGCTTCGTCATTTCCCCAATCTACAAAATCGCTTTCTGTAATGTTATCAGTACCTGCAAAAGGTTTTAGTATTTCATAAAAATACATCTGTCCTTTACGCTCGTAATAAGCCGCGTAGTTTTCTTCTTTTTCTGCTCCAGATTTGAAATCATCAAGAAGTGCGCGCAAGGCTTGTGGCCCTCTTTTACTTGGCACCTTGATCACTTTATCTGCAAACTTTCCTTTTCCATCACCAAAAGTAGCACCACCAAGCAATACCTGAAGTGCAGGTAACACAGCTTTACCAACTTTCATGGACATCCCCTGAAAGCCTATAGAAGCCATATTGTGCTGACCACAGGCATTCATACATCCGGAGATTTTTATATTTAGATTTTTGTTGAATAAAAATTCAGGATACTCATCTAATATCACTTTCTCCATCACAACAGCAGCACCAGTACTACTCGCTATGCCAAGGTTACAAGTATCAGTACCAGGACAAGCGGTAATATCTCCAACGGAATTGTATCCGTAATCAACCATTCCCAATTTCTTCAATTCCTGATAAAAGAAAGGAATCAATTCTTCTTTCACATCTCTTATCAATAGATTTTGACGAAGTGTGAAACGTATCTCGTCACTGGCATATTTTTTAACAAGCTCTGCCAATTGACGAGCTTCTTTGATATAGAAATCTCCAAGGTGAACTTTGACACCTATAGAAAAATAACCTTTTTGTTTTTGATCCAAAACATTGGTCAATTTCCAACGTCTGTAATCTTCATCTGCCGGAACTGTAAATTCTGGAACAACAGGATTAGGCAATTCTCTAACTGCATCAAACTCCGTAGTATCGATTGGGTAAGTTTGAAAAGGAAGCGCTAGCTTCTCCTCATCTACCAACTTTAAAAACTCATCCACACCAAGACTATTGATAAGGAATTTCATCCTTGCTTTCATCCTCTTGGCCCTTTCCCCATGCCTATCAAAAACCCTTACTACACCTTCAATAAAAGGTATGATTTGGTCGGTAGGCAAGAACTCATGCACAACATCTGCATGCCTTGGCTGTGAACCTAGCCCCCCTCCTAACAATACTTTAAACCCTCTTATTTGCTCATTTCCTTCCTGCTTGACCTTGGCAATAAACCCTAGATCATGAAGATAAGAAAGTGCGGTATCTTCATCACTTGATGAAAAACTGATTTTAAATTTTCTACCCATTTCCTGACTTACAGGATTTCTAAGCATGTATTTAAATGCCGCATCGGCATAAGGGGTCACATCAAATGGCTCTTTAGGATCAATGCCTGCAGTTTCTGAAGCAGTAATATTTCTAACGGTATTGCCACAAGCTTCTCTTATGGTAACATCATCTTGGTCCAATTCTGCCCACAATTCTGGGGTATTGTCTATACTGACATAGTGAATTTGGATATCTTGCCTCGTAGTAATGTGTAACCTACCAGTTGAGTACTTTTCTGATACATCACAAATTCTATTCAATTTCCCGGAGGTCACCCTTCCATAAGGCAGTTTTATCCTGATCATCTGAACACCTTCCTGACGCTGCCCGTAAATACCACGTGCTAATCGAAGGCTTCTGAATTTTTCCTCATCAATTTTCCCGTTGCGAAAGAGGGCTATTTTTTTCTCCAGTTCAAGAATTTCTTTTTCTACTACTGGATTTTCTATTTCAGTTCTGAAACTTTGCATCTTAAATATTTTTCAATTGTAGCTGTTACTATTTTATTGGGATTTATTAGCGGTGGCTCTATGCTCATGCAGCCCACATTCCTTGTGAGAAGCCTCCCACCACCATCTTCCAGCACGAGCATCCTCGCCCGGCATTATGGCACGCGTACATGGCGCACAACCTATACTAACAAAGCCCTTGTCATGAAGGGTATTATAAGGAATGCTTTTCTCCTTAATATAGGCCAACATGTCCTCCATTGTCCAATGCAACAAAGGGTTGTATTTCAAAATTTGATTTCCTTCATCCCATTCAAGCAAATCCATATTTTGTCGGTTTGGACTCTGCTCTGATCTTAGACCGGTAATCCAAACTTTCTTACCATTCAATGCTCGTTTCAGTGGCGCAACCTTCCTCACATAGCAACAAGATTTTCTATTCTCTACAGATTGGTAAAACCCATTAATACCATTGGTGCTAATAAGTTCTTCCACAGCCGCTGTCTCTGGATAAAACGGCTTTATAGAAAGTCCATATTTTACTATTGTTCTAGACCATAAATCATAAGTCTCATAAAACAACCTTCCAGTGTCTAAAGTAAAAACCTCAATTGGGAATTTATTGGCCGCTATTTTCTGAGTAATAACCTGATCTTCTTGTCCAAATGAGGTGGAGAAAATAATCTCCCCTGGAAATAAATCCACTAAAAGCCCCATTGCTTCCTCCATTGATAATTTTTCTATCCTTTGGGTAAGTTCTTTAATTTCACTTGCTTCAATCATATTGCTTCATTTTTCTGAAGGTAACTGTGGGTTAGAAAATTACCTTTAAGCCAGTTATGACATAAACAGTCTACTGGAAACACAAAAGTACACAAAACCTACAAATATTATAGAGTAAATGGAAAAAAATTATTCTCGCTCCAATATATCTTGTAAAGTTTTCATTTCTAATATCTTAAGGGTCTCATCCCTCACTTCTGCCATCACCATATTTAAGCCACACTTCTCTTGGCTGGCACATTCCTCACATGGCTCGTAGTAATTTAAACTTACGCAAGGCAATAGTGCAATAGGTCCGTCGAGCAGCCTTATGATTTTAGACAATCGGATTTCACTGGGTAATTTAATTAGGTAATATCCTCCACCTTTTCCTTTCTTACTCCCCAAAAGCCCTGCTTTTTTTAATTCAAGCAGGATATTTTCCAAGAACTTATGGGAAATATTGTGGTGGGTAGAAATCTCCTGAATTGGCACTGCTCCCTGTTCCTTATGTTTACCCAAATAGGTCAAAGCATGAAAGGCATATTTAGTTTTTTTAGATAGCATGGGTTTTTGTAAAGGTTTTCTCCGAATTAAAGATAATCACTTTCCTATAAAAAATTAATTTCCCAGGTCTCTTTAACCCGAAATAAGTAGTAGACCTTAAATTACTTGATAAAATCACTTAAAAATCCTAATCTTCATAACGGTTCTTAATATCAGCTTCTGCAAATGCAGCTACAGCATTGCAGAACTATTCTTAAGCCATGAAATGGACTGACTATAAATCGATTGCAACAGATACGGATTAAAATTAAGAAACCCTATTGTAACCCGAGCCTAATGGATAGAGCAAAATACATCCATCGAAAAACTTCATTCCTTCAAATTTGCAAAAACTGCCAAGGGAATTAAAAAAACAAGCGTCTGACTTTCATCAAACGCTTGTTTCCTCACTGTGTATAAAACTTAATTCAATTAGATCAAATCAACGCTTCTCTTAACGAATGCCGTCAAAGCTTTTCCGGTCAACAAGCCTTGAGAAACCAAAGCCAAATCAAATGCTTGTTTAGCAAGTTTTTGTTGGGCTTCCTCATCTTCAGTTTTTAGAATTTTATCAATTACAGGATGGTTTCCATTGATCCCAACTTTATAATTGTCTGGCATCGCTCCATAGAAGCTCATACCTCCACCATTTTGAGCCATGTCTTTCATCCTACGCATAAATTCATCCATAGTGATCGTAACAGGCAATTCCTCAGGACTAGCTCCTTCTACTTCTACAGTATAGGACTGATTGGCTATTGATTTTTCAAAAATCTCTTTCACCTTTTTAGACTGATCTTCTGAAAGTAGGTTTTCATATCCTCCCTCTTTATCGATCAACTTATCTACTACATCAGCATCCACTCTTTTCAAGCTGGCATTTTCCAATTTACTTTCAAGATTTTGGATAAAATGACTATCAATGGGAGAATCCATCAATAATACGTCATAGTCCTTTTTATTGGCAGATTGGATAAATGCATCCTGCTTGTCAGCATCAGTCGCATATAGGTAAACCAATTTATCATCTTTACCAGTTTGGAAAGGCTTGATTTTTTCCTTGTATTCTTCAAGGGTGAAATACTCTCCATTGGTATTGTTCAACAAGACAAAATCCTTGGCTTTTTCATAGAATTTGTCCTCAGAAATCATTCCGTACTTCACAAAAAGCCCAATGTCTTTCCACTTGGATTCATAAATTTTTCTGTCTTTTTTATAAAGCTCTCCAAGTTTGTCAGCTACCTTTTTGGTGATATAGTTATTGATCTTCTTAACATTGCTATCAGCCTGCAAGAAACTTCTAGATACATTCAGTGGTATATCTGGAGAATCAATTACCCCATGAAGCAACATTAAAAATTCAGGTACAATGTCCTTAACTTCATCCGTAATAAAAACCTGACGACTAAAGAGCTTGATTTTATTTCTCTGAAGCTCAAAATCATTCTTAACCTTAGGGAAATACAATACTCCTGTAAGGTTAAATGGATAATCCACATTAAGGTGAATCCAAAAGAGAGGGTCTTCACTCATAGGATACAGCTCCTTGTAGAATTTCAGGTAATCCTCATCTGTAAGATCATTTGGTGATAGGGTCCAAATAGGATTGGTTTGGTTGATGATATTGTCAACCTCTACAGATTTCCATTTCTTTTCCCCTTTATCATCTACACCATCTTCTACACTTTCTGTTTTGGTACCAAATCGAATTGGAACAGGCAAAAATTTGGCGTATTTATCTAGTATTCCCTGAAGTTTGAATTTTTCAAGGAATTCCTCAGATTCACTATTGATATTAAGCGTGATCTCTGTACCTCTTTCTGTCCTTTCTCCCGGACTAATTTCAAACTCAGTACTTCCATCGCAGGTCCATTTGGCAGGTTCTGCACCTTCTTGATAGGACAATGAGTCTATCACAACTGTGTCTGCCACCATAAATGCAGAATAAAAACCCAAACCAAACTTACCTATGATCTCATTGGCATCTTTGGCATCCTTGAATTTTTCCACAAATTCGGAAGCACCCGAAAAGGCTATCTGATTGATGTATTTTTTGATTTCCTCGGCAGTCATACCCAAACCACGGTCAGTGATTTTTATCCATTTGTTGTCTTTGTCAAAGCTAACATCGATGGTTAGATCGCCTAATTCCCCTTTGTATTGACCTAAAGTAGCCAACCTTTTGATTTTCTGTGTAGCATCCACTGAGTTGGACACCAATTCTCTTAAAAAGATTTCATTATCAGAATACAAGAACTTCTTGATAATGGGGAAGATATTTTCGGTGTGAATCGAAATTGTACCTTTTTCCTGCATGGTATTTTTTATTTTTATTTAAACAAAGTCAATTATAATCTTTTTGCTTAAATCAAGACTTGTTCCAAACTCATTTTAATGTCAAATTGTCAGTACCTACTTAGAAATAGATGAAAAACCAACACCTAGTTGTGAAATTTTCTGCTTGTCTAATATATAGACTCCGTTTACAGTATTTTTAGAAAAGGAATGAAAATATTTTAGTATTATGCCTTTCCATCAAACCCAATTGAGCATGCGTTCCATTATACTCTTATTATTAATTAACCTGACATTGTTTCTTGGAAGCTGTCAAAGTGAAGCCCAGAAAGCAAACAATTCAAAAAAAATGCAGCTTTGGTACACCTCTCCCGCCAATGAATGGCTAGAAGCACTACCTATAGGCAATGGGAGATTAGGTGCCATGATTTTTGGAGGAGTAAAAGAGGAACAAATTCAGCTCAATGAGGAAAGCCTTTGGGCAGGGATGCCAGAAGACCCTTACCCCGAAGATGTACAAAAACATTATGCGGCCTTTCAGCAATTAAACATGGAAGGTAAATACGAAGAAGCCTTAAATTATGGAATGAAACATCTGGCTGTTTCACCTACTTCCATTCGGTCCTATGAACCCCTTGGGGAATTGCATATTACTTTTGACCATCACAAATCTCCTGAAAATTACCGCAGGACCCTAGACATGGAAACCGGCATTGTAACTTCCACCTACACTATTGATGGGAAAAGATACCTACGGGAAGCATTTTCTTCCGTCAAATACAATGTGATTTTTTATCGTTTTGAAAGTTTAGATGGAGAGCCGATCAACAGTACCATTCGTTTTGATCGAGAAAAAGACATTGTTCAAAACATAGGAGAAGGCGAAATACTATTTGTGGATGGTCAGGTATTTGACGACCCTAATGGGTATGATGACAATGTAGACGGCTCAGGTGAACCCGGCTTGCACATGAAATTCGCCTCTCAAATAACGGCAACTTTGGATAATGGCAGCATCAGTGGAATGGAGAACACCCTCAAGATCGAAAACAGCACAGGGTATACGGTTATTGTCAGTGCAGCGACTGATTATAATTTAGCCAAGCTGAACTTTGACAGAAACATTGATGCAAAAGACAAGGCCTTAAAAACACTAGTTGGCGCTCTGGAAACTGCTTATAACACAGCTAAAGAGGCGCATACTGCAGCACACAGTGAAATGTTTAACCGGGTAGCCCTATCTTTAGGAGGCCCGATCAAGGACACTATTCCTACTGACAAACGACTAGATCAGGTAAGAGAAGGCACCAATGACAATCACATTACGGAATTGTTTTTCCAATACGGCAGGTATCTATTGATGGGCAGTTCTGTCAATAGGGCCATCCTACCTGCCAATTTACAAGGCATCTGGAACAAAGAGATGTGGGCTCCCTGGGAATCAGACTTCCACCTAAACATCAACCTACAAATGAACTACTGGCCTGCTGATCAGACCAACTTGTCCGAGGCTTTTGTTCCATTGTCCAATTTCATGGAGAAATTGGCAAAAAACGGAGAGACAACGGCAGAAAAGTTCATTGGATCCTCCGGATGGATGGCCCACCATGTTAGCAATCCTTTTGGAAGAACTACTCCATCCGGATCAACCAAGGACTCTCAAATGACCAATGGCTATTCCAACCCACTTGCCGGAGCATGGATGTCCCTCTCCTTATGGAGGCATTATGAGTTCACGCAAGACCAAGACTATTTAGAGCAAACTGCTTACCCTGTCCTGGCTGGTGCCGCACAATTTATTTTGGACTTCCTAAAGGAGAATAAAAAAGGTGAATTGGTCACTTCCCCTTCTTACTCTCCGGAAAATGCCTATATAGATCTAAATACAGGCAAAGCCACAAAAAACACTACGGCTGCCAGCATGGACATCCAAATTATCAATGACATCTTCAATGCTTGTCTGAAAGCAGAGGAAATCATTGGTAACAAGCAATTGACTGCATCCATAGAAAAAGCATCCAGCAAATTACCACTGATCAAAATCGGGAAAAACGGCACTCTTCAGGAATGGTATGAAGACTATGAAGAAGTCGAACCCGGCCACCGGCACATGTCTCATTTGTATGCCTTGTATCCTTCCAACCAAATCACACAGGCTACACCTGAATTATTTAAAGCAGCAGAGAAAACCATTGAAAGGCGATTGACTTACGGTGGCGCCGGACAGACCGGATGGAGCAGGGCCTGGATCATCAATTTCTTTGCTCGCTTGCAAAAGGGAGAAGAAGGACTTGAACATATTCATGAAATGATGGCCACTCAATTGTCTCCCAATATGTTTGACTTGCTGGGTAAAATTTTCCAGATCGAAGGCAATCTTGGGGCTACAGCAGGCATAGCAGAAATGTTAGTACAGTCACACGAAGAAGGAATTATCCGATTACTGCCAGCCCTACCTCAAGCATGGAACACCGGTAAAGTAAAAGGACTTAAAGCCAGAGGGAATTTTGAAATAAGCATGGAATGGGAAGCCGGCAAACTCAAAAAAGCCGAAATTTTGTCCATTTCCGGTGGCAAGACAAAGATTGTATGTCAGGGCAAGGAATATGAAATAGACCTGGAAAAAGGCGCTTCAAAAGTGCTTTTATAAATTTTAATAAATTGTTAGCCCAGAGAGTGACTTCTTCAGTTCTACAGGTACCTGCCTTTGAGATGTTTTCAATGCATAAAGTTGCCTGAAATACTTCAACAATAATAACCAAGTGGTGGCAACCCACGGAAACTTGAATATACCGCCAAAATCAAAATATCTATTTCACAACTCTGATCGCACATTATTTCACTTGACCTCACCAAGGCCTGAAGGGTCGAAATATCTCAGCCAAGGGTGTCAGCTCTTGGTGTGAGAATTATAGCGCCATCTTGATTTTGGCGGTATTGTTGCTCTTTTTCTGCAACAATGCTGACAAAATCTCCTCTGATGATGGTTTTTCTTAAAAATAAAACCACCTTAAACCCTTAATATCAACTGATTAAGATACCCCCTATCCTCACTGTTCATTTTTCCCCCTGAGTGTAAAGAAAATCAGGGCAGGCTTGACCCAAAAACGAACCAAAAAGGTCAAGGCTGTCAAATCTTATTTCAAATGATGGATAAGGCTTAGGGGTAATTGGTCATTTGCATTACCATCATTTGATTTTTGGAGCTGAATTTCGGGCTAAAAATGAGTGGATCTCCTTGTTGGAGCTAACTCATTTTTTTAACCCCCGCTATCCATCTCCAAAAACCATATCCTTTGAAGGCCAAAATTTACCTAAAATATCATGCGCTCATTGAAGTGCTTCCTTAACAAGTCTAAAAATCCATTTAGATTTACCCTTCCATGTTCTGTTAATTGTAACGCTTTATTCAAACCCTAAATCCCCACTAGGGGGAAAGGATTATAACCGATCTAACGTAATTCTAGAACACATATAGAAGCCTGAAGGGCTTCAATAATAATAACCGTGTGGTGGCAACCCACGGAAACTTGATTATAATGACAAAATCTTAACGTCTATTTTCTAACCTGATCGTTCCTTATTTCACTTGACCTCACCAAGCCCTGACAGGGCGAAATATACCAGCCAAGGGTGTCAGCCCTTGGTGTGAAAATTATAGCGCCATCTTGATTTTGGCGGTATTGTTGCTTATTTCTGCAACAATGCTGACAAAATCTTAACGTCGCTTTCCTAAATAAAAACCAAATTCTAATCAATACGCAAAACTAAAACCCCGCCAGGGGTGACATGATTATAGCCGGTGGCCTCAGCTACCGGAATGGTGAATAAAACGTTAATCGATTTTGGCGGTATTGTTGCTTTTTTTCTGCAACAATACTGACAAAATCATAACCTATGAGATAGCTAAACGTTTCTTATTGGAAAATTCAGATTGTATTATCCCATTTAATCCTCATTGCAAAAGAACCTAAAACCATGAATACGGACACAAATAAGAAAAACGCCATCGACTTTTACAAAACTGCCTACCTCGGGAAGCCAAAAGAGGCGGTAGAAAAATTTGTGGGTAAGGAATACATTCAACACAACCCCGCAGTAGCCAATGGTACGCAAGGTTTTATTGATTATTTTGAAAAAATGCAGCGAGAATACCCCAAAAAATCCATCGAATTCTTACGTTGCATCGCTGAGGGTGACTTGGTGGCACTTCATACCCGACAGATCTGGCCAGGAAATGACCAATACGTCACCATGGACTTTTTCAGATTTGATGAGGCAGGAAAAATCTGTGAACACTGGGATGCCATCCAACAGGTGCCTACCGATGCAGCCAATAACAATGGCATGTTTTAGTTTTATTGTCGGTTTTCTGAAAATATATTTTGCATATATTTCACTTTTTGAATTTCCTAAAAATCAGATAGATTTATTTCCCACTTCCTTGCCCTTTCAATTCCATGTCAGTCATACCATAATAGCGTCCAAAAAGTAAATTACTTTCCGTTACAATGTTCAACACCAATAGGGGGGCTGTGATTAATGCAATAACAACTATCCTGTAAGTTGGAACTCTCAGTTTTTATTGTTCAGGCTCTTCAGACCTGGGGTTGGTGAAGTAACCAATATTATAGAATGATGTTTATTATTTTTTATCCAAAGAAGCCTTTAAGGCTTCAATAATAATCATGGATGAAAACCAGTGAACGGCCAATTCTCGATCAATTCCTTTTAATAGGAAGCAATTGATGTAATTTACTTCTAGAAGAAGGGCACTTCCTCTATTGCACATACATCATTCAATACTAAACTTAATTATTATCGGATTATCATCAGTTTTAAACCCTTTTAAATCGATTTCTTTTAACAAGTTATTATTCTCAATTGTTATCCTCTTACTTTTAATTAAAAACAGTAAAACATCAGGCGATATCAATGAATAAAAATGATCCGTATCTGCAAAGATAATTTAGGGAATAAATTCTTCAGATTTGCCAATAGTTAAAAATTCTCTCTCTTTTTTATCAAATAATGCATGATAAACTTTAGCTTTAGGGCCAATAAAATTAAAATAGAGTAGATTATTGGTTTCTCTAAAATTTGTTAAAATTTTAAAATAATCTGACGCAAGGAACTGATCTTCTAAATAAAACATTTCCTTTAATAAGTTTTCTGGAATTTCTTTTGAGATAATGGGAAACTCATACTCTTTGGAAACACCCTTTTCACTTATTTTATTAATGTCATATTTCCCTGTAAGGGGAGAAATATAATAATCTTCTCCACTTACAGATGGATAAAATCTAATTTCATTCAATACGCCGTATGCATAAGGTATAAAAAAATCAATTGTATTATTCTCTAACCTTACTAAATGATGTCTTTGATCGTACTGTAAGAAATTTAATTCTGGTCTTTGAAAAGGAGGTATGTTTGTCCATAAATAATACACATCATGAATTTTAGTAAATCTAGTGAAGTTATTATCTCCTGGTATTCCATTTAAATCCTTGCTTCCTAGGTATTTAAAAGTAAGTAGATTATATTTTTTTATGCGTTTATTATCCAAAATAAGGATTTCATTATTTTTGAAATCTAGAAAAGCATCTCTTATTTCATGGTATTCTCCAGGTCCAGAGCCATTTCTATCAAAAACCGATAGTATTTCTCCAGTAGCATTAAAAATAAATACTTTTTTTAGTTTTCTATCTAAAACGTAAATTTCACTGAAATCCTTTTGGGAGATCCAGATTTTCTCAACGTGGGATATTAAAATGGAATCCAAACTCTCAAGGTAAATAACTTCTTTTATTGAGGTTTTTTTTGGCCAATTATACAAGAAGTCCCTTTTAGAATCAATAGGGTACACGGCTGAATTTGCTTTTTTATCGGCTTTTCTCCCACATGAGAAAGTGATAAAAAAGCAAATTATTATTAAACTTCTCATTATTTTTAATAATTATCAGACGAATTAAATATTTAATGAAAGGTCAACCCTAACACCAACCAGGCCCACAATAGCAATCATTGTACCATAAAATACATTCGCAAATAGGGTCATAGTACCAATCTGGATTATTTACTTTTATTGGACAATCATTCCCGCTCCCCGCAATCGCATTCTCCAAAGCTACTTCATTTTCTGAAAACACCGCTTCCGTGCCACTAACTCCAAACTGCCAACCGGCCACCAGCATAAAAGCTACAGCTCCCAGAGTTGCCATTCCTTTTTTTGAATTTTTAAGCCACTTCTTCATAGTTTTTTGGATTTAAAGTAAAACATTGATTTAATGGCAGTTAAATTGAAAAAAAAATGGTAGTTGCAACTATTTTATTAAATATAAACAAATAAAAGTTAATTTTATCTTTATTTAAGCCTGTATTGTGTTTTTAGGTTAAAAGGCTATTCTATTCCATAATGAAACTTGTCGGTAAACTATTCATTTGTTAGTGAACATAATGTAGCAGTTTCATTGAGGCAGCTTAGGATTGAAATACAACGTTCAAGCAATGGTTTTTTTTTCAACAAACTAAATCATTAATTCACACCCTTTCTGGGAAGGGGTTAAAAAGTAAAATTACTTTCCGTTACAATGTTCAACACCATCCGGGAATTGTAATCAAATTTCAAATCCCTTATTAATAGAAAGGAGCAAATGCTATCTATTCCTTCCAGAAGAGGGCTGTGTGTATTTGACATGCTTTCTTAATCAGGTTTAGTAGCTCGGTCTACTTATCCCAAAAATTCCCCGACTCTCATCATCCCCTGTAAAAGTACTTAACATCAAGAATTCAATTTTTACCCCCCATTGGGAAAGGCATCTTTCAAAGTAAGCGTAGCTAAGGCCTCCTGGACCTCTTCATAATAGTGCTCATATAAGTCGCAACTACTATAGATGGTTTGAATTATCCTATTCTCCTTTTCAAAAATATCAACCTCACTATAGGAAATGTACTTATTACCTTTGGGATCAACTAGTTGGTTTGCGAAATTCAACCTATAACCTTTAGATTTTTCATCACTACCTATTTCTTTTACCTTAAATTCAATCAAACTTGAATTAGACCGATAATCAGCTACCATTTTATCCAAATGGCTTCCTATATCCAAAGCCGCTTCCTTAGGAAATAAAATCCTTACCTGAAGTGAAGCATCTCCGCAAAAGGACTTTCCCTCCCGTTTTGGACTCTTGAAAGTAGCCTTGTTTATGTACATTTCGTCACTTTCATAGTAGTCTTTTTTCACTTCCCCTCTAACTCCAGAATAATTCCACCCTACTGGTAATTTCATTTTGTAATAATCGTTTTCAGCAACAATCTCATTTTTAGGGTCTGAAATCTGACCTTGCTTTTCGGGTTTTTTGTCTTTTATTATGGAAATCCCATTTTGGTTTTTACCAATAAGGGGACTGGATCGCCCAGCATCTTTTAGGTTGTACTCGAAAAGTACACCTTCTTTAAAATAAGAAAATCCGTATATTTTTTGCTGTTTTTCTGAAACAACATAGCTAGTGAGGAATTGATCCATCGTATAACGCTCCAATAAGTTTCCTTCCCAATCCCAGATTTCCATATGGGGCCGGAATGTCTCAAATTCTTCCATTATCTCACTTTTAGGTTTACCTACAAACATCACATAAATATGATTTTCGGTTGCGTAAGGCTCTACCCAAAAAAGAGCCAACTCTTCACCAGAAACTGGTTTTTCAAGCGCTTCAACGCCTATTTCCATTAAGAATTCTCCCTTGGGATTATAAAACTTGATTTGATTTTGTAAAAAGTAAAATGCAGCCAATCTCCCGTCTTTAGGATTGATCACTGTTGTTTTTCCAAAATCACGATATAGATTACCTTGACCACTATTCTGGCCCGTAGATTGTTCGGGATATTTGCCAAATGTGGCTACTTCTTTAGCACTAGGCAGGTGTACTGTTTGGTATTCCGGCCCGCCCGGTATAGCATCAAAAATATCACATATATAGGTAGAATCATTAATCATAAGCAGCCTGTTCACGGGACCAGCATTTGATTTGAGTAGTTTCACACTTTCCCCCATCACTGCCTTACTCTCTTTCAGCCTTATTTTTCTGAGCTTTGTACTAGTGACCACCACCAAATCATCTCCACTAGTTTGCAAAGAATTGGGATCCACAAAACTAAATTCATCAGGGCCTTCCCCCTGTTTACCAAAACTGTAAAGTAGGGAAAAGTCAGGCAAACTGAAAACCTTAAACAAGGATTCTTTGCCATTGTCTAGGATAACCGCCTTGTCAGGAAACACCAGTATTTTGGAAGGAATCAACACAGAACTATCTATCGCTATTTCTTTGGATATCAAGCTCCCTGAATCTGGGAGTTCCCTGATCAACTTCTTTGAAGAATCATTGGATTGACAAGAAAGAAGAAAAAGAGCTGGAAGGAAAATCGCGATGCTTAGACCGTAGTTTTTTAAATATTTGAACATTAAAAACCTGTTTTAAAATTTAAACCATATGTATATAGTACAATTAGAATGGGGATGCATACACATTTCATCAAACTCCAATTTCTTTAATTAAAGGGTTAATTTGTATAGCTTTTATACTTCACATTAATTGAAGGGATCCCGATGAGGAAAAACATCTCCAACTAATTTATTAAAAATTATTGAAGTAGAAAATCATTAAGTGGTTTTATTACAAGGATTTAAAAACAGCCAATTGCGAATTCCAACTTAGAAAAGCCTTCAAAAACTACAATCACGGCTTTTCACCCGTGGAAGGTCCTCTATTCGATCAATCTTCTTAATACGAAGGAGTAGATACAATCTACTTATAGCAGGGGAATACCTCCTACTGATTTACTATCACCGGTGAGATCGTATAAGACTGGTTTTGCAATTGCTTAATTAATCCACATTCGTACATCAAATGACTTAAGCCTACTGCAATGAAACAATTCTTCGTTTCAATTAATTTGATAATGTCACTCATCCATTTATTATTCCTATCGGTAAGCAGTAAGTTATTGCTACAAGGCAGATTGAATTGATAATCAATTTCCATTTGCTTGTACCATGCTGTTTCCTCACAGTAATTGTTCTTTCGACTCTTGATTTTTGCAATAATATTTGACAGCCTTCTTTTATGTACTTTTCGTGGCATGCCTTCAACGTCTTTATTGATAAGTTCTATTTGCTCTTCCGTTGTTTCAAGACCAAACAGTTTTGCATTATGCTCCTTGGCTTTTAGGGCTATATAGTCATCTAAGGTAAGGAAAGGATCAGTTTGGTCTTTTGACAGACAAACTTGTTGATTGAAATGCCTGTTCAGGAAAACATACATTTCTGTTGGTGTAATTTTATGAAAATTGGTTGGACTGGAAGCGAACAAATTTTTAACAAAAGTAAGCTCATCTTTTTTCAAATATTTGGACCATTTGGTCTTGACTGTTCTCCTATTGATTATGTCTTCTGCCAAATGCCCTGAAATATTCAAGTTTTCTTTTATCAGCACTTCACAAGTCCCCAAAGCTTGGTGGACATTATATAAAGTATCGAAGAAGGATTTTCCAAATGCATGGTGGGTACCAAAAAGATAAGAAACCTTGTTCGAATGGCTAGCAGTGACTTTAAATAACACCGTATTCAAGGTGTCGGCACCTATTTTATTTTCACCCTGAGCCCAAACAAATTGACAAGAAATAAGCTGAAGATAAAACAGCATGATAACTGTGCGACTCAATTTGCCTCCCATATTATTTTTTTGTCATTATCCTCCTTTAGTAAAGCCAAATAGGGCTGGGGTGTACTACCATCGAAAATCAATTTAGAAGAAAACAACAGCTTTTCATTGCCCAAAAAAGCTACCCAATGTGGGGTAAGAGGTACTGCTTGTTGGTAGATGTTTTTTTTCTTTTTTGATTCTTCTACAAGTTCAAATGACCTTTTTCCCCAATTCGCCAATCGTCCTCAAACCAATCCCAAATAACTTTTGGTTTAGTATCGACTTTAGTTTTCAACACCCTAACCTCGAAACTTTGAGTTGCTTGCAGGTGTCTTCTTTCTATAATGTAAATCTCCTCCCGATTGTTGAAAAGCATATAATCACTTGCAGGAAATTCAGACTGGATAAATACGACAGATTTTGAACCCTTGTTCCAAATCATTACACAAGCGCTATGGTTTGGATCATCAATTGGACTGATATAGGACCAAAGCACATTGTTTTTGACAGTGATCATATTTCCAGTTGGATGAGCATCCACAATTTTAAAACAATGGTATGGGACCTAACCAGATTCATTCACCAATTTATTCCCAACATTAACTATTGATAACTAAGACATTAACCTATTTAAACATAATAAAAATGAAAAAAATATCCAAATAATTTACTGTCAAACCTAGGCCAAGTAAATAAAGGAGAATTTAATCTGCATTATGTAATAGGATTCGTAATAGCAGCGAAGCGATTGCTTTTGAAGTGATTCCATCAGGTAATAGAAGGTTTATTGCATATTTCGGTTTAAAAATTGACTTGACCAATAAAATGTAATACGACATGGCCTACCAAAAAAAATGCCTGACTTTAAGCCAGGCATTTCCAATACTATAAACTAATTTATAAGAATTATTTTGCATCAACAATTTCAACGATAGGTTGACCGGTAGCTCCGTTTGGAAGCCTGGTTTTTAACATCATGGATAAAGTTGGGGCAATATCGGTAATGGTCGCATACCTGCTACTGCTACCCGGTTTTACACCCCAACCATAAAATACGATTGGCACATTGGTGTCATAAGTATAACCGGTACCATGGGTAGTTCCTTTACTTGCGTTGGCGAGCCATGCCGGCTCCATTATCACCATTACATCACCTGAAGATTTATGGTTATAGCCCATTTGCAACAAGTGCTTAAACCCAGTGGTATATTCATACCTTCTTAAATCTTCTGCAATGTAGGTCTCTTTAACCCCATCAAACTTCAGGATAAAGTTCGCTACCTCTTTTTGAACAGCTTCCAAAGAAAGTTCTTTTTCTGCAATCAACTCCCTGTTTAGGAAAATTTGCTGATTTGAGAAATTAGAAATCCAATCTCCTTGTCCATATTTTTGATTAACGAAATCCGTCAATTCAGTCATCATTGTTTTAGTATTCAAACTTCCTGATGACATCCTTTCACTTTTCATGTAGTTAACCACATCGGCTACACCATGATCAGCTGTAAGGAATACAAGGTATTGTCCTTTACCAATTTCTTTGTCTAAGTAGTCAAAAAACCTAGCCAAGTCCCTGTCTAATCTTAGGTAATTGTCCTCCACCTCTATGGCTTGAGGACCAAATCGGTGACCTATATAATCAGGTGTTGAGAAGCTTACTGCCAGAAAATCAGTTTCTCCTCTTTTACCCAATTGCTCTCCTTCAATAGCTGCTAAAGCCATTTCAACAGTAAAGGTATTTCCAAAAGGGGTAGAACTGATCATTCCCAAACCGCCATTGTCTTTCTGTAATTTTTTCAAATCATAAGGAAAAGTAGGCCTATCTTTTCCTTTAAAAGGAGATTCAAATTCATTGTCATCTGCAGCTCCCTGTATATAAGTCTCTATTGGGAAAAGTGTCTCCCAAGTTTGGTCCAAATATTTGGAAACAAGTTTTCTATTGTTGAATTCTTTGACCCAAGAAGGTAATTCTTCATGGTAATAACTTGAAGTCATAAAACCACCTGTCTTGCTGTCATACCAATAGGCATCTCCCAAATGGCCGGCAGGTAATGCTGCGCCTCTATCCTTAATCGCTACTCCTACTACTTTAGAACGCTTACCGGTAGCAAATTTTAATTCATCTGTTATGGTACTACTCAATAAGTTTTTAGGAGAGATTTTTCCACCGCTATCACTTCCTCCTATTGCTGTAACCGTCTGGTCTTCTGCGCAATAAATATCATCATCTGTAGCACGGATGTACCAGTTATTACCTATGATTCCATGGGTTGCGGGAGTGGCTCCGGTATAGACTGAAGCATGACCCGGTCCCGTATAGGTAGGGATATAATTGTAATGGCCATTTTGCATCATGAAACCATCATGCATCAATCGCTTTAACCCTCCTTCAACATACCTGTCGTGAAATCTGTAGAAATATTCTTGTCGCATCTGATCCACAACAATTCCCACCACTAACTTAGGTCGCTCTACTTCCCTTGCGGAATATTCTTGAGCAAAACTGAATTGGGAAAACAATAAGCATCCCAAAATTATCAATCTTTTCATATGGTCTATAATTTAAAATTTTGCCTGTAAATATACCTTTTTGCAAACCTAATGAGGGTAAACAAAATCATAAATGATCAAAATTGGGATAAACGGAAGATAAAAGTTTTAAACCACAATAATTAGTCTTTGTTCTTTAGGTCTCCATTTTTTATGGATTTGATAAATTGCGCCCAAGCGAATGGATTGAGCAAAGGCATAGGTCTCGGACCGTAACGATCCATAGTCTGTTGGGTCTGTTGGTTAGTAAATTGCCTGAAATTCTCATTGCCTGAAGCCGGCATGTCTGCAGCCCATCGCAAGAGTAATTGAGGACTTAAGTTACCTCTATTCAAAGGTGGTGCAGCATCAATGTTCACTGCCAATATAGCATTTTTAAACTCTTCTTCTGTCGGATAGGGCATTACCTGCACTTCCTGAAGCGCTATTTCATCCTGTACCATGGTAAGGATATAACTCACCTCATCCTTTTCCATGTCTTCAGGGATTGTGACGGTTTGTCTTTTCAGTCCAATATAAGAGAACACTATACTGTCTCCGGCAAGTACCGGCATAGAAAAATAACCAAATCGGTTGCTACTGGTTCCTCTCCCTTTTTTAGGCACGTAAATGTTTACACCCGGTATGGCGGTGGTACTGTCAGCATTCAGAATAATACCTGAAAACTGAATTACTTTTTTATCCTTGGTTTCCTGAGAAAAGACATCTACTGAATTTCCCAAAAGCCCTAATAAAACAACAAATAATAGGATTAGCCTTTGTCTCACTTTTTAAATTTTATTCGGAGAAACTCTCCCGATATATTAACACGAAATTTCTGACATTTCTAAATAAGGTCAATGATCACACGATATTAAGCGAATTACTTTTGAATTCATTAACTTCAAACCGATTTATTTGTTAAAGTTAATTAAATGCGGTTAAAAAACATAAGTTTAAACTACGGAATGCGGGTCTTCAAAGCCCTTTCTGAGGAGTCCAGGGTACGAATTCTGCATCTACTCATGCAAAACCAGGAATTATGTATTTCAGACCTTGAGCATATTTTAGAATTCACCCAAACAAAAACAAGTCGTCATGTAACTTATTTGAAAAATGCAGGACTAATTGGCAGCAAAAAAAAAGATCAATGGACCTTCTATTATGTTTTGGATGAAGCACATGAAATCCTAAATCAGATTTTGAAATTTATTAAAAAAGATCAAAACCTTCTTCGTGATCAGGAGGTTTATGAAATATTATATTCAAACAGAGAACTGGCCATCAATAAATTTGAAAACAATCCATACAGAAAATAATAAATAGTGAGAAAATACAAGCATCTATTTTTTGATCTCGATCACACCCTATGGGATTATGACAGCAATGTCAGAGACTCTTTGTCAGAATTGTTTATTGATTTTGATTTAGGAAGTTTGGGCAATCCCGATTTCGAATTGTTCTTTAACGCTTTCCAATTCACCAATCACATCCTTTGGGAACAATTCAATAAGGGAGAAGTAGATAAAGATAAACTCCGGGCCATGCGTTTCAGAGAAGTTTTCACTAGAGCCAAACTTAACGTCTCAAAAATACCTAAGGAGCTAGAAGAGGAATTTATATTGAGAACATCCTCCAAACCAAAAGTAATGGATCATGCTTTCGAAACTTTAGACTATCTAAAATCAAAATATGAGTTGCATATCATTACCAATGGGTTCAATCAAAGCCAGTACAATAAACTAAAATCCTCCAAACTGGATAGTTATTTTGGTTTGATCGTCACATCTGAAAACTCCGGATTTAGAAAGCCTGACAAAAGGATTTTTGACCATACCATGCACCAACTTAATACCGAGGCAATAAACTGTCTGATGATAGGTGACAATCCTCTATCAGACATTCAAGGAGCTCAAAATGCCCAAATCGATCAGGTTTTTTACAACCCTTTAAAAATCGAGAGTAAGATTAGCCCTACCTATACTATAAATCACTTATCAGAACTCATTACAATACTGTAAACAGCTCAATTCTGCTAAGCCATCGATATTTTGTATATTTGAGTTATAAGCAGATTGAAAATTAAAACACCATACTATTATGCTAAAAGGCTTTTTTAATGTACCAGAACCAAGCAACGAACCCGTCAGGAATTATGCTCCGGGATCCAAAGAGAGGGGTTCTTTACAAGCTGCCTTAAAAGCAGCACG
Organism: Cyclobacterium sp. L-R; assembly: GCF_056859355.1. NCBI lineage: Bacteria > Pseudomonadati > Bacteroidota > Cytophagia > Cytophagales > Cyclobacteriaceae > Cyclobacterium > Cyclobacterium sp. L-R. The sequence continues at coordinate 19,506 of NZ_JBSXOH010000083.1, read as the reverse complement.
AGACCAAGTAGTAGCTATTCCGATGTATATCGGCAGTGAAGAAGTAAAAACCGGGAACACCACTGCCATATACCCTCCACATGATCGACAACATTTATTAGGTGAATTTCATAGGGGGGACAAAGACCATGTCACACAAGCTATCAACGCAGCAATGGGTGCCAAGCCTGCTTGGGAAAACATGCAATGGGAACAAAGAGCAGCAATATTTCTCAAAATTGCTGACCTGCTGGCAGGTCCTTACCGCGATAAAATCAATGCAGCCACCATGCTTGGGCAATCAAAAAATGCCTTTCAGGCAGAAATAGATGCGGCCTGTGAATTGATAGATTTCTTGAGGTTCAATGTCAAATTCATGACAGAGATCTATGCCCAACAACCTCCTATTAGTGGAAATGGGGTCTGGAATAGATTAGAGCAAAGGCCTTTGGAAGGCTTTGTTTTTGCCATTACTCCCTTCAACTTCACAGCCATAGCAGGGAATCTACCCACCGCACCAGCCATGATGGGGAATACGGTGGTTTGGAAACCTGCCGAAACTCAGATTTACTCTGCCAAGGTATTGATGGAGGTTTTTAAGGAAGCAGGTTTGCCTGATGGGGTAATCAATCTGATCTATGTGGAAGGCCCTGATACAGGTGATGTAGTATTTTCGCATCCTGATTTTGCGGGACTTCATTTCACCGGATCTACAGGAGTTTTTCAATCCCTATGGAAACTTATTGGAAATAATATTTCCAAGTATAAAACCTATCCGAGAATAGTCGGAGAGACAGGTGGTAAAGACTTTGTAATTGCTCATAAATCTGCTGACCCAAAAGCATTGGCCACAGCATTGAGCCGTGGAGCTTTTGAGTTTCAAGGACAGAAATGTAGTGCAGCCTCCAGGGCTTATATCCCCTCTAATCTTTGGGAGTCCGTAAAAGAATATTTACTAGAAGACCTTGCTTCCATGAAAATGGGAGGAACTGAAGATTTTGGTAATTTCATCAATGCTGTAATTGATGAAAAAGCTTTTGATAAAATAAGTGGCTATATCGAAGCTGCCAAAACTGCTCCGAATGTAGAAATACTTGCCGGAGGAAATTGTGATAAAACCAAAGGCTTTTTTATTGAGCCTACCGTGATCTTAGTGCATGATCCTATGTACAAAACCATGGTAGAAGAGATTTTCGGTCCAGTCCTGACCATCTATGTTTATCAGGCCAACCATTTTGAAGAAGCACTGGAGCTGGTGGACCAAAGCTCTCCCTATGCCCTCACCGGTGCAATCTTCTCCAAAGACAGGTATGCTGTAGAAATGGCTACCAGTAAACTTCGACACGCTGCGGGCAACTTCTACATCAATGACAAGCCTACAGGCGCCGTCGTGGGCCAACAGCCTTTCGGAGGATCAAGGGCCTCGGGAACAAATGACAAAGCAGGCTCAATGATTAATTTACTTAGGTGGGTTTCTCCAAGAACCATTAAAGAAACCTTTGTCAGTGCCACAGATTATAGGTATCCATTCCTGGAATCAGAAAAATGATACACAAAGAAAAAGGCATTACTTGTAAAACAGTAATGCCTTTTTCTTTTACCATATACTTTTAAGTGAATAAAGCTTGTTCTCTGCTTCAAAGCCATCTAATAAAAGATCGGAATAGCCATGTTCAGGAAAAACCAAGGCTGTCATTGCAAGAGCTCCATCATTGACAAATACCTCAACAGAGGACCTGTCCAAAAGTATCCTTAGCTCATTTATTTTAAGTTCATTGAGCGGGGCAGTCATTACCGAAGCAAAACCATCCTTAAAGTCCGTAAGACCTGAATTGCTTCTGTCAATAAATAACTCATCTGCTCTTTTACCGATAACTAGAATTTCTCCATACTCATTTTCAAAAGTGGCCGAGAAATCACCTGCTTTTGGTTTAAGAGAAATCTCTAACAGTTCATTTTCAAGTACTACTTTCTCCCCTTTTACAACAGAAGGCTGATCCCTTAATTGCTCCAACTCTTTCACGGGATTAGAGGCCAGCCATAGTTCTTCCCCTTCCCTGTACAAGGACAAAGTTCTTGGAAAAGTCATAGCTGAACGCCAAACTTCTGTAGGCACTACTTGTGCATAGTCCCAATTACTCATCCAACCGATAAATAGTTTACGCCCATCCGAATCAGGAACATTGGACCAGGTCACCCCGGCATAATTGTCTGTCCCATGATCTAACCATTTTATATCTTTCTGATTGGTAGTAAAGCTTTCCCCATCAAAATCGCCGACAAAATACTGGGTCGCCGATCCCCCGTTTGGTCCACCAGGATTAATGCTTACCAATAAAATCCATTTTTGATCTCCTTCTGGGCTTGTCAAAGGAAATAGATCCGGACATTCCCAAACACCGCCATACGCAGCCCAAGCAGGGTTAAAATCACTTTCATGGGTCCATTCTATTAGATTGGGGGATGAATAAAAGCTTATTTTATCCTTTACCGCCAATGACATTATCCAAGCTGTCTTGCCTTCAATCTCGACTTTAGTCACTTTGGGATCTCTGAAATCCTTAATTCCCGGATTGGCGAGAACAGGATTACCCTTGAATTTTTCCCAGGTAACACCATCATCCAGACTGTAGGCAATGCCCTGGGTCTGAAAATCAATCCTTCCGGCATCTCCTTTTACATTATCATGATAGGTGTAGATGGCAACCAAAGGTGGGTTCTCAGCAGTACCTAAACCACTGCTATTTTCACTATCAAACACAGCAGAACCAGAAAAAATCCATCCTAGGCTATCCGGAGCTATGGCAATGGGCAAATTTTCCCACTCCACAAGATTTTTAGAGGTTGCATGTCCCCAATGCATAGGACCCCAAACATTGCTATCTGGATAGTACTGGTAAAAAAGGTGGTATTCTCCTTTGTGGAAAACCATACCATTGGGATCATTCATCCAATTGGCTGGGGGACTGAAATGAAACTGAGACCTGAATGGCTCATTGTATTCGTTGAAAGTAGAAATCTCCGAAACAGCCTCCTCTTTGGTTTTGGTTTGGCAAGAAAATCCGATCATTACAATAAAAGACAATGCTAGAATCTGCTTAACTCCTTTCATAATACATGTATTTAAATGATTAATTTATTCATCCAATTCTTTAACACCATGTAGAACTATCCTAAAAGTTGTTCCTTTACCAAGTTCCGATGTATTTACGAATATCCTCCCATTGTGATATCCTTCCATTATTCTTTTGGCCAAGGTCAATCCCAGTCCCCAACCTCTTTTTCTGGTCGTAAAACCCGGATTAAAAACCTTTGATAGCATCTTTTTTTCTATACCCTTCCCCGTATCAGAAATATCTACAAATACGAATTGCTCACTTTCCTTGACAATATTAATCCGAATGGCTCCTTGCCCCTTCATGGCATCTACAGCATTTTTACAGACATTTTCTATTACCCATTCGAAAAGTGACCTATTCATTTGAGCATAGATATTTTCTGCGTGAGAATTTAGTTCAATGCTGACTTTATTGGAGATCCTTGGTCTCAAATAATTAATAGCGTCACCAACTACCTGGTACACATTCTCTGGCTTAATCACAGGAGTACTTCCTATATTGCTAAACCGCTCAGTCACCATGGTCAATTTATTGATGTCCTTCTCTATTTCCAGGATGACCTCTTTATTTTCATCGTATACGGGAGAATTCTTGAGGTAATCTATCCAAGCCATTAGTGAAGCCAATGGTGTTCCCAATTGATGGGCAGTTTCCTTGGTCAATCCAGCCCACAATCTGTTTTGCTCAGCTACTTTACTTTGGTTAAAGAAGGCATAAGCCAGAAGGCCAAAAACCAAAATAACCGAAAGCTGCACATAAGGATAATACTGCAATCGGGTAAGTAGGTCCGAGTTTCTGTAATAAATAAAAACATCATCAGAAAGGCTAATCGGTTCATACAGCTCTTTCATGGACTCCAATTCCTCCAATAGATAAATCTTGACTTCTTCCTCCGAGCTATTGGTCGGGATATTGATGTTTTTATATTCCATGGGCTCTCCACTGGAATTCACGGTAATTACAGGAATAGATTTATTTTCCTGAATAATCACCTGAAAAACAAAGGTTAGATTGTCTGAATTTACAGAGGCATATTCTAAGGCTTCTGCATACAAATCCACTTGGCGTTTTTCCCGAATTTTAAGCTCTTCTACCAGTGTATTGGTATAATATATTGAGCCTAAACCTATAACAAAGGAAAAAATAAATATAGCCCATTTTACCTTCTCCCTGTTTTTATATAAATCTAAAGATGCTAGGTCTTGGAATTTTCTCTTCATTGTAAATTGGTGTTCCCGAACTTAAGTAAGTTCATAATGAGAAACAATATAAAGCAGGGATTATTGCCTAGAATGGCAGAAAATTCTAGTACTAATTAGCAATTAAAGCATACAAATTTAACGGTCAAAGCTAGTTTTGCTTTATCCATTTCCATAGCACTTTATAATTCACTTTAGAGCCATGCACCAATATTCCTATTCGGTATATTTTTCCTGCAAGCCAGGTAGTGGACAAAAATCCAAGAACCAAAAGGGAAATAGAAAGTGCCAAATGGTGCCATGGAACGCCAAAACTAACCCTTCCCATCATGGCCACTGGAGAGGTAAAGGGGATGACAGAAAGCCAAAAAGAGACATTACTATTGGGATCGTCTAATACAAAAATAAACAGCCCCATGTACGCAACCAATAATGGAATTGTAACAGGGAACATAAACTGTTGGGCATCAGAAGGGCTGTCTACTGCGGCCCCAATTGCCGCAAAAAATGCTCCATACAATAAATATCCACCGACAAAATAAATCAAAAATGTCAAAGTAATCTGTACAAAATCCAGACCTTGAACCATCTGTAAGATTTCTAATAATTCAGGGTTTCCTTCTGTAGGAAATACTCCTTGCTGACCAGACATCTCTAATATTTGCTGCTGTGGCATTTTCATGCCAAAATATCCCATAACCAAGGAAGAGACTGCACTTATTAATAGAATCCATATTAGAAATTGCGTCAAACCAACAGCACCAATACCAATAATTTTCCCCATCATCAACTGGAAAGGCTTTAATGAGGAAACCAAAATCTCTATAATTCTACTGGATTTTTCCTCTATCACACCTTGCATGACTTGGTTACCATAAACGAAAATAAAGGTATAAATCAGTATACCGGCAAGAAAACCAATGGCATAATTTACTACTGAGTTTGAAACGCGCTCTCCTCCAGCCTCGCTAACTATAATCGTTTGAATATTTACATTCGTCTTGTATGCAGAAAGGATCTCCGGGTCAATGCCCAAAGCTTCCAGCCTATATGCTTCCATTTTTCTTTGAAGGGACAATTCCAAGCTCGACATCATTGAAATTGGCGGGGTTTCCTCACTATAAAAAACGATTCCTTCTGGATTTGAGACATCGAGATCAGGGATATAAAGAAAACCAAACCTGGCTCCCTCTTGCACCAATAATTTGGCATTTTCCTGTCCCAACTCCCCATAAGAAAAGGAATACAATTCATTGCTCTCTAAAAAAAATGAATTGTTTTCATCAACCACCTCTATCACTCTCCTGGCTTCACCTACAGAATCTGACATTCCTACCCATAAAAACAAGCCTAGAATGGTAGGAAAAACTAGAGGAGTTATAAGTGTTGCGAGGAGGAAGGAGCGTTTTTTGACTCTTGCCAGGTATTCTCTTTGTATGACTAAGAAGATTTTATTCCCCATGACTTTCATTAATTTTTTGAATGAATATCTCTTCTATACTGGGAACGATTTCTTCAAAACCAAGAATCTCCCCTTCGTTCATGAGTGCTTTCAATACATCATTAGGCTTCTGCTTATTCAAGCTCAACTTAAATTCCATAAATCCGTCTTGGATAAGCAAATTTTCTCCTTCTGGAACAAAATCCACACTTCCTGGGATCATTTTGACCCGAAAAACATTGGTTTTTGCTTCATCCTTTATCGTTTTCACCGTTCCGTCCAAAATTTTCTCTGACCGATTGATCATTGCTATTTGGTCGCAGAGTAATTCAACGGACTCCATCCTATGGGTAGAAAGGACAATGGTTACCCCTTGGTTTCTCAATTCAAGAATTTCATTTTTAATAATCTCTGCATTCACAGGATCAAACCCGGAAAAAGGTTCGTCCAAAATTAATAAATCCGGACGGTGGATAACAGTGGCTATAAATTGCACTTTCTGCGCCATTCCCTTAGACAGGTCCTGGATTTTTTTATCCTTCCATTGGGTGAGATTAAGCCTATCCAGCCAATCGGTGATTTTTTGTTTGGCTTCATTCTTACTGAGGCCTTTAATTTGAGCAAAATACAACAATTGCTCTTTAACTTTCATACCTTTATAAAGACCTCTTTCCTCAGGAAGGTAACCGATATTTCTAACATGCTCCATCCTCAAGGGCTCTCCATTAATAAAAATATCCCCAGAGTCTTGGTCTATAATTTGATTTACTATCCTGATGAGTGTTGTTTTACCCGCTCCATTGGGGCCCAGCAACCCAAAAATCTTACCTTGATCAACAGAGAGATCAAAATTTTTGAGTGCTACATGTGATCCATAGGATTTATTTAATGATCGAATGCTTAATATTTCCAAATGAACAATAGTTTAGCAACAGGTTTGAAACATTATTATGAATGGAAAATTGTCTCCAAAAACTAATTATTCCAAAGATACGGAACCCACTGAAACATCAATTAGAAAGACCATTAGATTTTTAGCTTCTTTGCTATACCCCTTACTAACATAAGTTTTATCAGCAATTTTTTTCAAATTGAAAGGCACCTTGGTTCTACACATGGCTGTTGATTTGATCTTTATCAAATAAGGCAAATCCTTCGGAGGTAATTTTATATTTACTGAACCTGCACCCACCATGGTATGGATTTGAGAACGGCCAGCCATGGTATCATTAAAAGTTAAATTAACAGAGCCATAGTTGACATCAAACATCAGCAACTCGGCATTTGAAAAGTGAAGGTCATTGGCATATACAGAGCCCATATTGATTGCCACGGCTAGGGTATCCATACTCACAGAGTTGGAAACCTGACTGGCATAGTTTAAAAAAACATCTGCAGAGGCAGTTTTGACAACGCAGTTGGACACGGGAAGGTTAGAGAAATCTAAACGAGCCTTACCTATCCCAAATTGAAAATGCAGGTCATACAAGTAATTCGGATCCAAACCCACCTCCCATTTGTGGTCAAAATCATCATCTCCACTTGAAAACAATCTATAAGACAGGTTTTTACTTAAGCTCTCAGACTCTACATTCTTATGTTCAAGCTGTGCAGAGAGCACACCATCTGTGAGACTATGGGTAAATGAGGGTAAAATATTGACTTTCCCAAGCGCTGCATCTACATACAAAGGGACTCCATGATAGGATCGATTTATATGAGACACACCTTTATAACTTGAGAAGTCAAGACGTACCATATTGATACCACTTTGTTCCTCAACTTCAAAATGACGCAAGATTTGGGCATCAGTTGAAATGACAACAAATAGGATACAACATATCGATATATTTAATTCCTTAAACATAGGGAATTAATACGATAGTCGATGGAAAAGGTTTTTAAAAAGAAATGGCCAAATGCTGGCCATTTCTTTTTAGAAAAATTCTTTAACTTTATCAAATATACTTTTCTCAGAATTTCCTGGATTTGGTTTAAAATTTTCAGAATCTCTTAGTGATTCCAGCTTTTCTCTTTCTTCTTTGCTCACTTCTTTAGGTGTCCACACATTAATATGTATCAATTGATCACCTTTACCGTATCCGTTAAGCTCTTTAATCCCTTTCCCTTTTAATCTCAGGATTTTTCCTGCTTGGGTTCCAGGATCAATTTTAATTTTAACTTTACCATCTATGGTTGGCACTTCCAAGGAAGCTCCAAGGGCCACATCAATAAAGCTCAAGTAAAGGTCATAAACGACATTATTGCCATCTCGAACCAATTCTCCATCTTCAATTTCTTCAATAAGGATCAATAAATCACCTGCTACACCACCAGGTACTTCATTCCCTTTACTGGATAAGCTAAGTTGCATACCTTCAGAAACACCCGCAGGTATATTGATAGGAATTATTTCTTCCTTCACTACCAAACCATTGGCATTGGCATTTGGCGGTCTTTTATCAACAATCTGTCCACTACCTTCACAAGTAGGACATGTACTTGCTGACACCATCTGACCTAACATGGTATTGACCACTTTCTTAATTTGTCCTTGTCCTTGACAAGTAGAACAGGTTTTGAAAGTTACGCCATCAGCAATCATATGACGCTTAACCTTGATTTTCTTCTCTACTCCATGAGCGAGTTCTTTAAGATTAAGTTTTAATTTTACCCGAAGATTGGTTCCTTTTCTAGTTCGTCTGGAACTTCGTCCCCCTCCACCAAAAAAAGAATCAAATCCACCTCCGCCACCAAAGATGTCTCCAAACTGAGAGAATATGTCATCCATATTCATCCCACCGCCACCAAAGCCGCCATTGCCACTGACACCCTGATGACCAAACTGATCATAGCGTTGTTTTTTCTCCGGATTACTCAGAACCTCATACGCTTCCGCGCCTTCCTTAAACTTGTCTTCAGCAGTAGGATCACCTGGATTTTTATCTGGGTGAAATTTAATGGCCAATTTTCTGTAAGCCTTCTTTATTTCTTCCGGGCTGGCATTTTTTGCTATTCCCAGCACTTCGTAATAATCTCTTTTAGCCATAAGTTTTTAATTTCCTATTACCACTTTTGCAAATCGAACTACTTTATCAGAAAGCATGTATCCTTTTTCAACAACATCTACAATTTTTCCTTTCAGATCCTCAGAAGGGGCAGGGATTTGAGTGATTGCTTCGTGATATTCTGCATCAAAAGCTTTCCCTACCAAATCATCCATAGGCTTCAAACCTTTGGATTCAAGAACCTTACTTAATTTACTATATATCAGTCTGCTACCTTCCTGGTCATTGCCTTCTATTTTAAATGATCTTTCAAAATCATCTAAGACGGGAAGGATTTCCTGAATTATGTTCTTGGAAGCCGTATCAATCATTTCCAACTTCTCCTTTGCTGTTCTCCTACGAAAATTCTCAAACTCAGAATAAAGTCTGACATACTTATCTTTCAGTTCTTGATTTTCTTTTGACAAACTGTCCGACGCATCTTCCATATCAACCGATTCTTCGTCTTTTGTCTCTTCTTGGGAATCCTTTTTCAGATCTTCTCCATTTTTAAGGTTTTCAACTGTATCTGGCTGATCAAGACCTTGATCCATTTCTTCATTCACTTTATCTGTCATTATTCAATACGTTTATCAACAATCAATCTCTCTTAAACAATTAACTTGCCATACTATAGAAATATGACATTCTGACATATTTACTGCAATGCCCTCCATATCAAATCCTTAAGGGCTGGCAATTGAAAACCTGTAACCGAAGAGAAAAAGAGGTGAGGGATACCTTCAGGTATCTCAGGCTTCAGTGCCTCCATTAGTTCTTCATCCAACAGGTCCGCTTTTGATATAGCCAAAATTCGCTTTTTATCTAAAAGCTCTGGATTGTAGCGTTTGATTTCATCCAATAAAATGGCGTATTGTTCACCGATATGATCTGCATCTGCAGGTACTAAAAACAAAAGGATAGAATTTCGCTCTATATGTCTAAGGAAACGAAGTCCTAAGCCCTTCCCTTCAGCAGCGCCTTCTATAATACCTGGAATGTCAGCCATCACGAAAGATTTCCCATCTCTATAATCGACCACACCTAAATTAGGTATCAGAGTGGTGAAGGCATAATCAGCGATTTCAGGTTTCGCAGCAGACACACTTGCCAGTAAAGTTGATTTACCTGCATTTGGAAAGCCTACAAGACCTACATCTGCCAAAAGCTTCAGTTCCATAATGATCCATTCCTCTATTCCTTCACCTCCAGGCTGAGCATAATGCGGGGCCTGATTGGTTGAAGTTTTGAAATGGTCATTACCCTGACCACCTTTACCTCCTGGAGTCAAAATAAATTCTTGTCCATCTTCGGTGATTTCACATCTGACCTCACCAGTTTCTGCTACCTTAGCAACAGTACCGATAGGCACCTCTAAAACAACATCATGTCCATCTGCTCCTTTTCTTCTTCCTCCTTCTCCATTGTTTCCTCTGTCCGCAATGACATGTTTTTTGTATTTGAGATGTAAAAGTGTCCATAGTTGAGCATTTCCTCTCAGAATAATATGCCCCCCTCTTCCACCATCACCACCATCAGGTCCCCCTTTAGGGACGTGCTTTTCTCTTCTGAAATGTACTGATCCACTCCCTCCTGCTCCAGATCGGGAACAAAATTTCACATAATCAATAAAATTGGATCCTGCCACTACTTATTCCGTTTAATATTATTGCTTTAATTTTCATCCTCAACATTCAACTTTTGGATGAAAAGAAAATGGCCAAGCTTGTAGGCTCAGCCATAAAATTATTATGCAAAGATAGTGATTAATACTTATCTACAACAGCACAAATTTTTTGAAAGATTTCATCGATGGCACCAACACCATGAATTCCGGAGAACTTACCCTGCTTTTGATAATAATTGGCAACAGGTAAAGTCTCATCATTATAAACTTTAATTCTATTTTTAATTTTTTCTTCATCCTGATCATCTGACCTACCTGAAGTCTTTCCTCTTTCTTTAAGACGGTTTTTCAATTCTTCCTCAGGCACTTCAAGAGCCACCATGCCAGAAATGGCTGTCCCCTTTTTTGTCAACAATTCGTCAAGGGCTTCCGCTTGAGCTACAGTACGTGGAAAACCATCAAAAATAACCCCATTGGCATCCAATGAATGGTTTATCTTATCTTCTACCATACCGATTACTACTTCGTCGGGAACAAGATTCCCCTCATCCATATATTTGCGGGCCAACTTTCCTAAAGCGGTACCTTCACCCAAGTGCTTCCTGAATAGATCTCCGGTAGATATGTGTTCAATATTGTATTTTTCTATCAACTTTTCACTTTGGGTCCCTTTACCAGCTCCGGGAGGGCCAAACAAAACGATATTTAACATAAGTGTAATTTTAATATGAATAGAGTGTTAATTATTTTCAACAATTTGGTAAATATCACGTAAATTCCTGCCTTGTCCTTGGTAATCCAGCCCATATCCTACCACAAAAAGGTCGGGAATTTCAAAACCTACGTATTTGATCTTAATCGGTTTGACTAATGCATCAGGCTTAAACAATAAGCTAACAAGCTCCACACTGCTTGGCTGCTCCTTATTAATCATCTCCAAAAGGTGCGCCATACTATTGCCGGTATCTACAATATCCTCTATAATGATCACGTCTTTTCCTTTAAGATACTCATCCAAACCGATCAAATCTTTGACACTTCCTTGAGATTTCAAGCCGGAATAAGAGGCTACTTTAATAAAACTGACAGACATCTCAACAGAAATTTCCTTACAAATATCCGACATAAACATAAAAATACCGTTCAAAACAGCCAAAAATATAGGATTTTTTGTCTGATAATCATTATTAATGGAGGCAGCAAGTTCTTTCACCCTCTTAAGAATGACTTTTTCTGTAAGAAAGGGCTCAAAAAATAAATTTTTTAACTTAATCATTCTTTAAAGGTGAGTTTCCCGGATGATGTAAAGGGATTTAGGTTTTATCAATCTAAAATAAGTACAAATTCAAATCCCTTACAAATATTGCATTAAATATTGATACAATTTAAACATGCTCTCCATATCTGAAATAGCCACTTTCTCAATTGGCGTGTGTGGATTTTCCTGTGGGGCCCCTATAAAACACCAATCAATTGGATAAGGACTCATTTGAATCTCTCTTCCATCACTACCACCATAAGCTTCTACTTCCAACTGGAAAGGGACATTTGCATCCCTTGCCAAATCAACAATTCGATTTATAAAGGTTTTACGAGGGATATAGCTATCTCTCATCGAAATAACGGCACCTTTATTAAAATGAATCCCATCAGTTATCCAGGTGACATCGGCAATCAAGGCATTTCTAATTTTCCAGTTTTCATAAATAAATTTTATTAAATAGGGAATCGAACCACCTCCATGTTCCTCATAGGTACTAAAAACAAGGATTCCATTTTCTAAGGTTTCACATAATCTTAGTAAGGTACAAACCCCTACTCTATTGTCTAAATAGGCTGCTTGAAGAAATCCATCTTGCAGAACAACCTCCTGTTCAAAGGAAAGAAGGGTCCCTGTTTCAATTTTTCGTGGGAAATCATGAAACACATTCCCATCGATCTCTTTTGCCTTACATCTGATAAGGCCAGCTTCATCCCTACCAACTAACCATACGCCATCCAAAAGTTCTGGACCACCTATAGGTACAAGTTGATTTTCATATCTAGCGGTAAAACCCACCGTATCCATATGGGAAAAGACAACTGTTTTAGGTTTTCCAAAAACGAGAACAATATTGTCATGAAATTCTTCTCCAAAATGAATTTCAGGAGTAACTTTCCAACTGTTTTTACGTTTCTCGATATATTGCAGTATAAAATTGGAAAACCTTGATTCATCACCGGAAACGCTATCTAAATGAAGAATTTCTTTTAATAAATTTATAAATGGCATAGTTTATGTTAAATATTTTTTTAAATTTCGGGATCAAATTAGTTTTTATTGAAACAATTGAGATAGATGTTTAAAGTTCCCGTAAATTAATATACATTTGTATCATAAACCGAGTAAAAATCTAATAGCAATCAAAATCAATTAAAACACTGAATGTTGTAAAAAATTTTTTATCATGAAAAAAATAATACTATCAACACTAATGGTTGGTGCTTTAGCTGTAGGTGCTAATGCTCAAGACGACTTCAACAAATGGTCTGTAGAGGTTAATGGAGGGTTCAATAAGCCGATGGCTCCAATCACGCCGGGTTATTTCTCACCTACACTAAACCTTGGACATGCCGACCTTGGGGTCAGGTATATGTTTAATGAAAAATTTGGAACCAAATTAGATTTTGGTTTCGGTAGCTTTAAAAATGCTAGCGATACTCCTGATTTTTCTTCTAACTATTACCGTTTGAACCTACAAGGTGTTGCCAATATTGGCAGAATAATGAATTGGGAAACTTTTTCTCAAACTTTCAACCTATTAGGTCACTTTGGTGGCGGAATAGGTCAACTTACCCCTCAGGAAAACCAATTTACTGACCTTAAAGATCGTCAGTACAATATAATTTCCGGAATGACCCTACAGGTTAAATTAAGTGATCGCATCGCTCTAACAGGTGATGTAACCAATTTAGTAGCAGGACGTCAGGACGTAAGTTTTGACGGTGAATCAGCAATTAGGCCAGGTGCTAACAATGGCTATTATGGATCAAATGCTGTTTGGTGGACTGGTACCTTGGGTCTTACTTTCTATTTAGGGGGTAACGACACACATGCTGACTGGTACATCAGGGAAAACAAATATGCTACTAAAGACGAATTGGCTACTCAGATCGGTGAGATCAAGGACATGCTAAAAGACTCTGACGGTGATGGTGTTCCTGATTATTTGGACAAAGAGCCTAATACTCCTGCTGGAGCAAGAGTTGATTCTCATGGTGTAACTATGGATTCTGATGGTGATGGTATTCCTGATCACTTAGATAAATGTCCATTCGTTCCAGGTCCAGCTTCATTAGAAGGTTGTGCTCCAGATGATACCGAAGAAGTTGACTACCTAGCTAAAGCAATAAACGATCAGTACGTAAACGTTTATTTTGCTTTTGACAGTGCTAAACCACTTGGTTACTCTGCATCTTCTGCAAACTATGTTGCTAACTTCATGAAGAGAAACCCAGGAGTTCAAGTAGAACTTAAAGGTTATGCTGATGAATTAGGTCCTGAAGATTACAATATGAAACTTTCTGAGAAAAGGGCTAAATCTGTATATGATTTAATCATTGCCTCTGGAGTTGATGCATCTAGACTTTCTTACAAAGGCTATGGTGAAGATACTAGCGTAGATAAATCTTCTGCTGATGCTAGACAAATGGCAAGAAGAGTTAGTTTCGAGATCCAATAAATAGGCATCTTACATAATATTTAAAACCCGATCTTAAAAGATCGGGTTTTTTTGTTTTACTTTGTCCTACCATGTTTATCCTTAATCATAATAACTCGATTGCAAATCAATATCTGGCCGAACTTCGGGACATAAATATCCAGAAGGACCGTATGCGTTTTAGGAAAAATCTAGAAAGAGTAGGTGAAATCCTTGCCTACGAGCTTTCCAAGAAATTGCCTTTTTCCCCTGCTTCTGTCCCAAGTCCTTTCGGAGAAGTAGAAACCAAACTTTTAGCAGAAAAACCCGTAATCATTGCTGTATTAAGGGCTGCTTTGCCTTTCTATCAAGGCGTATTGAATTTATTTGACCATTCTGATAGTGGCTTCATCGGTGCCTATAGAAATGAGAGCGATAGTGATTCAGCAATAGAAATCACCTTAAATTACCTTGCAGCGCCTGACTTAACAAACAAAACGATAATAATGGTCGACCCTATGCTTGCTACAGGCAAATCAATTTTAAAGAGCCTTCAAGCCTTGAATGGAAATGGCATCCCTAAACAAATTGAAATAGTTAGTGCCATAGCTGCTCCTGAAGGTATACAGCATATTCAAGAAAATCTAGATCTTCCACACCGGTTTTGGATCGGAGCCGTGGACGAAAAACTAAATCATCAATCCTATATTATCCCTGGATTAGGGGATGCAGGGGACCTTGCTTTTGGTTCAAAAATTTAACCTTTTCTTTCAAAATGAGTTATTTAATATTAGCTGTGGGCTTTCTGGTCCTGCTATTGGGTGGAAAATTTCTTGTTGATGGAGCCTCTGCGATCGCCGCTAGACTTGGGTTAAGCCCTGGATTAATTGGCCTAACCATTGTTGCTTTTGGCACCTCTGCCCCAGAATTATTGGTAAGTGTGACTGCTGCATTGAAAGGTTCAAGTGATATAGCCATTGGCAATGTCATTGGGAGTAATATTTCTAATATCACCCTGGTTTTAGGAATAAGTGCAATCATATTCCCTATTTATATTCAAAAATCAACGCTTAAGCTGGATTACCCATTTACATTAATTAGCTCCGTCATTTTTTATGCAATGTCCTTTAGTGGGGTAATTTCTTTCTTTGAAGGAATTATTTTATTCTCCTGCTTTGTTGGGCTTAATTGGTATTTTTTCAAAACAATAGAAAGAGTTGAGTTTACAGAAGATGAGGCGATACAAATGAAAAAGAAGTCGCCTTGGCTTGCCGTATTACAGCTTTTAGGTGGTGCCGCTGGTTTATATTTCGGCTCTGAGTTAGTTGTAGGAAATGCTTCATTGATAGCCCGAAATTATGGGGTAAGTGAACGAATTATTGGCGTAACAATTATCGCAATAGGTACAAGTTTACCTGAATTGGTAACCTCCGTTTTAGCTGCATTAAAGAAGGAAACTGAAATGGCTTTAGGAAATATTTTAGGGAGTAATATTATGAACGTTTTCTCTATTATAGGCATTACAGCTTTAATTAAGCCTATCGAGGTTGCTACAGACTTTATATATACTGATTTTATTTGGATGTTAGCCTTTACAATCTTACTTCTTCCAATAATGCGGATTGATTATAAAATCTCCAGATTAAACGGCCTTACTTTGTTCTTAGGTTACCTACTTTATATCTATTTCATAATATCATGAGTGAGTACCTAATTACATTCGCCGGAATTTATTTCCTTTGTCTTTTTAAATTTATAGCCGGACCACTTCTTGGAGCAGCGGCAGGTTACGGTTTACTTGAAATAGTAATTGTAACAGTTTCTGGTATGATGACATCAGTGATTCTTTTTACCTTTTTAGGAGAATGGTTTAAAACAAACTGGACCATCATAATTAAAAAAAAGCAAAAGCGTTTCTCCAAAAGAACAAGAAACATCATTAAGATTTGGAAAAAATTTGGCATTTGGGGAATTGCTTTCCTGACTCCCCTAATATTGACACCAATAGGGGGAACAGTCGTATTGACTTCATTTGGCATCGCAAAAAGAAAAATTCTGTTTACAATGTTAGTAAGTGCTTTTTTCTGGGCCTTTGTATTTGGATTAAGTATAGAGGAGCTATTGAAAATCCCATTTCTAAAAAGTTTATGGACATAAAAAAAGGGCTTGTAATTCAAGCCCTTTTTTTATGTATTAAGTCCGCTACTAATTCACAGACAGTATTTCTGCTTTAAAAAGAATGGGCGTAAAAGGCTTCACAAGATCAATTTGTTCTCCCATATTTACCAAGTCTTGACGAATAGCTGATGGGAATATTTGAATTGATTGATCGTATGCATTGAAAGAAGTAGACAAAACTTCAATCTTCTGATCAGGCAAAACATCAATTAAAGATTTATTTAAAAACTCCAATCCTGAGTTTCCTATAGAAACAGTTGTAGGCTGATTACTTTCATAAGATTCAAATACAGGATCTTCCTCTCCCAGTTCAAATAATTCAAAATCTACTGAAACGTTACTTCCAAGTTTGGACTCAGTCTCTGTATCATCTCCCTCAGTAACTGTACGCATATAAACACCTTCTGCAACTTCTACAAAACCTTCAAGTTGTTCTGCTGCGATATAGTCCGCTATCATTGTTTCTTCACGCTGCATCAACTCTTCTTCAGTATATTTGGCTGCATACTTTAATTTAATCACCAAATTGGATGAAGGAAGAATTAAAGTTTCGAACCCATAATTACCAAAGGCAAGATAGGATGGTGAATAAACAGTTAATTCTTCACCAACTTTAGCTAGACCTGAGGCATAAGTAATGGATATTGGCCATAAGCCATCCTGACTGTATTTAAATATCCGTGGTTCCTTCGTTTCATCCATATAAGAATCAATCAATTGTCCATCGATGGTTTTAATTTCATAATACACCCCTATAAAATCTGCATTTACAAATTGCTCTCCATCAGGATTTTCAACAGTTTTAGTGTAATAATACCCAGATTGAGCCTTGGTAGCAACAATGCTATTGCTCGCAATGTATTCTTCTAAGATTAGGTCATCCCTTTCCATTGCCAACTCTATATCAGAAACGGATTCTTCAAGACAAGATGACATCAAGACAATCAGGCCAAGTAGCCAAGTAAATTTGTTCGTTAAAATCATGGTGATTAAATAATTAAAGTTTGGTTTGTTATTTATTATTAAAATTAAAATTCATCCTCAGATTCACTCCACCTATTGAAAACTGCTGATCTGCAAAAGTAAGTCCTCCCAATGGCAATTTATAGAAAGGTTCAAAGGAAATATAAAACTCTTTGTTTAATTGATATTCATAGCCAAATGAAAGATTCAATAGTCCGGCTACATCCGTACTACTCTGCCCAGATTCAGGAGTAAAAACATTACTAAAGCTCTGCACTGTTGGGGCGTATTCCAATGCCCCATTGAAACTATTGGCATTGAAAAGGGACTGCGCCTGATAAGACTCTACGGTGTTTTGAGTTAAATACACCATGCTAGACAAGCCTGTAATCAAATACATACCCGTCTGCTTTTTATCATAAAACTTATATTTCAAATTCACAGGTATATCTAAAGAGGCAAAATTGAGTTGGTAATCAGTATCAATAATATTACTATTGCTCTTTAAGGCCTCTGAAGAAGGAGAAGCATCCATCATTTGATCCATTCTATGATTATTTTGCGCTCCCATGCTTTGATTGGCATAAGCCAAACCAACGTCCAGTTTTAGCTTTCTACTTAAAGAGATCTCAGACATTATTCCAGCCCCTAAATTCATTCCTGAAACAGGATTGGAGCTGGCTTGAGGGCTCACCATCAAGCCCAGCTTAAAGGATTTGGGGGTTTTGGCTACTTGATCATTTTCCGAGCTAGAAGACTTCCAAATATCTACTAAATACTGAGCCTCAGAGGTGCTCATGGAAACATCTTTCCCTGTATTAATCGCTACGGTTTGCTCCGCTCCTCCTTCTAAACTATTAAAACGCTCAGTAATTCCAGCCTGAAATTCGTCCCAGGTTTCAGTAAAGGTTTCTATAAAAACTGAGTTTGATGCTTTACCTGTCTCAGGGATATTTTGAATAGGAGCTCTATCTACAACACTATCTTCACCAATATTGGATAGGGCCGTAGATCCTGTAAGTGGAGCTACCTTACCATAACTCGAATCATTTCTTGAACTGATTGTTGGGATTTGAAGCACTTCAGCTTCATCTTTTTCACTTTTATCGAAAAAAGGAGCTTCATCCATAATCACCGCATCCGTTATAGATTTCACCTTTTGATCAATTTCCTGTTGCTTAGGAAAATAAAAGAAAAAGAACAATAAACTAGCAGCAATACCTGCTGTCATAAATGGCCAGTAGATTAGCCATGCTTTCTTCTTAGGCTTAAAATAAGCATCAGAAAACTTTTCCCATTCTTTTGGATCAAATGGCTCCTCGTGATTATTGAAGGAGGCTTTAATTTTCTCCGCTAGCTTCTTATCGAACTGCTCCTTCATTCTTTATATGATTTAATGCAATAATTTTTTCTCTCAATTTCTCCTTGGCTCGCGCTAAATAAGTCCTACAAGTACTTGAGGGGATCCCAAGTTTTTCGCTTATTTCGGCATGCCTAAACCCCTCTATTTCATACATATTAAAAATCACCCGCAAAATATCAGGCAATTCTTCAAGGCATTTTAAGATGTCATCTTTAGATAACTCATCGATAATATCAGGATCGTAAGTCTCAGCATGAGCTTTATCAATATCCATTACTGCCTGATGTTTTAAGTTTTTCCTGTAATAGTCGACCGAGGTATTAATAATTATTCTACGAAACCAAGCCTTAAAAGAATTCTCTAAACAAAATTGATCAAGTTTATCAAAAGCCTTCATATAACTATCGTTTACGATTTCACACGCCTCCTCCCTATTACCAGAATACCTTAACGCAATACTCATGGCATAGCCATAAAAGTGCCGATAAAGCCTTTCTAACGATTTTTTATCTCGCTTTTGTGCTTCTTGTATGAGATCTTTCTCCAAAAGCTTTTGTTTTACTGGGTCGATTCAAAACCCATACGTTACCAACTCACAAAACGCTACAATACTTGCCAAAAAATTTTCATTTTATTTAATTGAACAATTTTTTAGCCCCCACAAACCCAACCAAATGAACCTAGAAGCTTATTGATTGTATCCATTTCATCAAAAATAGACTCCTAAAAAAGACTTAAACCCGAAATATGCAATAGACAATCTATTACGTGCTGAAATCGCTTCAAAATCAGCCACTTAGTTGCTGTTTTCAATTTCACCATAGCGGTGCTATGTTAAAATCTCCAAACAGCCTGATTTTCTTGCGATTGCAACACTTCCCGTAAACACGGGACAGGCTTCACCCCTGAC